>NZ_FQXR01000013.1 GCF_900130025.1 Sporanaerobacter acetigenes DSM 13106
TAGCGGTACATTAAATCTTATGGATAATTTATAGAAAGTATCTCCAGCCTTTATGGTATAAGGAAATGTCCCCGTTGGGCAACTTTTTTGCTTTTCATAATTCTCCAATATACTAACCACCTTTCTTTATATATTTACTTCAATATATTTTATGCATATAGGTATTTAAGTGTTAAAAAAATAGACATATTCTCTAAGAAATATGTCTATTTTGATCTTTATTTTATGCTCATCTTGGTATACAAATTACTTGACCTATCTGAAGTCTGTTTGGATCTATCCCTGGATTTGCTGCTATTAATTGTTGTAGTGGAATATTGTATCGTTGAGCTATCAAATATAATGTATCTCCACTTCTTATAGTATAGTAAAATCCCCCTGGGCATGATGGAGTTGGAGGTGCTGCCATAGGGATGCAAATTACTTGGCCTATTTGAAGTCTATTTGGATCTACTCCTGGATTTGCCCTTATCAATGCATCTACAGAAATATTATATTGAAGTGCTATTCTATAAAATGTGTCACCAGGTCTGATTGTATAGTAAAATCCGCCTGGACATGAAGGTACTGGAGGTGCTGCAGTTGGAACACATATTATTTGACCTACTCGCAAATTATTTGGGTTTATTCCTGGATTTATAGCCATTATAGCTCCTACAGTAGTTCTATTTGCAATAGCTATATTATATAATGTATCCCCAGCTTTTATGGTATAAGGAAAACTTCCCAATGGGCACGCTTGCTGAGTTCTATTCTCATTCATGATTTTAATCACCTTCCTATATTTGAATTCAATATATATTATGCAAATATAGGTTCAAGTGTTAATGAAGGTTTTGTATTAAGTTTATTTAAAAATTCCATTATATCCTATAAAAGCAGCAGCTAAATAAGCAACCGTCTTTGGAATCATAAGTAATCCTATGGTTGGATTATATCTAGCAAATAATATTACTGGAATATAGAAAGCATAGGATATAAAAATCATAATGCTAAACCATCTGAACGTATTATCCCTTGAATCTTTTGAATCTTTAAATATAAGTATAGCTGCTCCTAATCCTAATACCATAAGAGGAATATTTCTATACATTTCAAAATTCATAGGTGCAATCTGACTGCCCCATTGATTTCCCGGCAAAAATAGTATTATAAGCCTTGCTATTCCACAGAGTAACAAAATAATAGTAACAATATTATGTTCTTTGTCAAATCGAGCTCTCCAAACTTCCACCAACAACATATAAAATATAGTCACTGTGAGGGAAGTAAACATCTTCCCCATACCTAAGAGATAAGCATTTTGGGTAAGTCCTCCTTTTAAATATGCAAGTACTCTAAATCCAACATGGCCAGTATCTCCTAGTGCAAGAAGAAGAAAAGCCAAAACTAACAATTTACCTGTTTTTCTATCCTTAGAATTTAAACTATCTATATTTTTATACATCTTAATAGCCAAATACCATATGGCAACCAAATAAAATACATTAAATATTATTTCCATTACATCTTTCATTTCCATAATTCAAAAATTCTCCTTTCTATTATCTATCTACTATATTTTTTAGTATTTGAAGTCCTGTAATTATAGTTTCTAATTCTTCCTCTGAAGAATTGGAAAACAAATCATGAAAATAATTATCAATGACATTTTTAAAACCTTTTGCAATATTGTACCCATCTTCTGTAAGAGCTATATAGACAACCCTCCTGTCTCTTTCACTTCTAGTTCTAGAAACTAGTTTTTGTTTTTCTAATCTATCGATGATACCAGAAACTGTCCCATTAGTGATATACATTTCTTCACTTATATCACTAACTTTCATACTTCCATTTTTATACAGCATACTCATGATTGTAATCTGCGGAACCGTCAATCCAATATCTTCAAACTTTGCTTTTATGCTATTGTTTAACTTAAAATAAACTTCCTTTATAAGATAAGCAATGATTATGCCTTTGTCTGTACTAGAAATTTTTATCCCACCTCTCAATTTACTTTGCATGCTAATATTTTGCATCCAAACTAATTATAGTTTAATACTAAAATAAAGAAATGTAAAGAAAAAAACCTTATTTAAATAAGGTTTTTTAATCAAATAGAGTTATTTCAGTTACATATTTGTTATAACAGTCGACTTTTATGAATGCACCACTGTTTTCGTTGTCTTTTTCATTGTATTGAAATACATAGTATTCAATATTGTTTGAATTTTTTTCGACTTCATATTCTGTATTAGTAAGGGCTAATTCATCTTTTATACCTTTTAATTTTTCATTGATGAAATTCAAGCTTAATTTTTCTGCTGCTTTTTCATCCAATAATTTGCCGTCATGATTTTCTGGCAACATCTGCTGTAAATAAAATGCCTTTTCTTCACCTTTTCCTACTCTTATATCAAAAGTATTGGAATCATTCCAAAATAGATATTGATAATATCTACTATCATTCCCATAGTCGAAATAATTTACCTTCAAGTCATAGGAATCATCTATATCTATTCCAAAATAATGTTTTATCTCATTTATTGCAATTTTCTTTCCTTTTTCTTCAATATCTTTGTCAACATTTTGATTTGCTTCTTTTCCCATTTCAGATGCTACCACAGTTTCTTTTTGTTGTGATGTATTCGCCTTTGAGCCACATCCCGAAAGCCCTGCAACTACTAAAATACACATTAAAATTAAGAATATCTTCTTCTTATTCATACTCTCACTCCCTATACATTACTTTCTTTTTCACAATTTCTATATTTTAATTATATATAGCTTTATAAATAAAGTAGTTACAAAGGGTTTACAAAAGTATGTCAATATTTATTTAAGAAACACTCTTAGTTCTACTAGTTTTACTAATAATTTTTATGAATATCATATTTATTATAGGTATGAAATAAATGTAAAACGCATAGGGCAAATATTTAAGACTACTGACACCCAATGTCATAGCAGGTATAACACCAGATATATTCCACGGTACCATGGGAGATAATACAACTGCTGTATTTTCAATGTTTACAGCAAATTGGTATTTATCTATCTCCATTTTGTCATAAAAATCTTTCATTATTTGAATAGTAAGAACTATAGCTATTGATTGATTGCCCCCAAAAGCTGCTGTTAAAACACTTATTATAGCGGTAGCTATAAATAACCTGCATCTCGAATTTACTCCATCAAACAAACTATGAATACCTTTCAAAAATCCTGCACTATCCAATAATCCCGCAAGAGAACAAGATACAAAAGTCATAAATATTGCTTTAAGCATAGATATAACTCCTCCTCCTTTTATTATGGAGGAAAGAAAAATTTCTTTAGGAATACTGTATCCAAAGAAAAGATATTTCATAAAATCTTGAATTTTTATTCCCTGATAAAAACAACTTATAAAAAAGGCTAAAACTATGCTCAAACTCATAGATATTTTTACATTTACTTTAAATACACTCAATGCAAGTATTAAAATTGCAGGTAGTAGTACCAAAAAACTTATGTTGAAATTTTTAATTATTTCTTCATTTATTTTATTTTGTGTAAAATTTAAAGGATACTTAGTAGAAATAAATATATATATAAATAAAGAAATTCCATAAGGAATAATTGCAGTTTTAAACATATTTTTTATATTCTCATAGAGATCAGTCTCGGTTAAATTAGCTATTAAGTGAGCACTGGAAGACATAGGGGAACATCTATCCCCAAAATATGCCCCTGCTACAATAGCTCCTGCAGCTATATTTGAATTAAGACCTCCGCTTTTAGCCATAACCATAAGGCTAAGACCTACCGTGCCTACAGTACCAAAGGCTGTTCCCAATATAAATGAAATTACAGTACATATCATAAAAGCATAGACCACAAAATATCTTGGGTTCATAAATTCTATACCATAATAAACCATGCCTTGAACAGTGCCAGAAGCCATCCATGATGCTGTAATCATTCCAATGAGTATTAGCACTTCTGACACAATAAAAGATTTCTTTCCACCTTCGTAGGACATTTTCATTATTTCTTTAAAAGAATATCCTCTTTTATAAGCAATAAAACAAAAAATAAAAAAACATATAGTCAAAGGAATTCCTATGAACATGTCTCTATAAATAGAATAAATAAGTAAAATAGAAGATATTACAAATCCTAGTATTAAATCCATATTTTCTCTCCCTTATGATTGCCACTATAGTGAATTGATATGAAACCACAAATATTATAACATAAAAAAGTTCTTTTCTACTCTCTCAGAAAAGAACTTTTACCACTAATTTTAATGTCTTGGATTTGCTATTTCAATATTTATTTTTTTACCCTTTATTTTGTGGTTTTTAAGTCCCGCAAGAACTTCTTTTACATATTCCTTTGGAACTTCTACGAACGTAAACTTATCATATATATCAACTTTTCCTATACTCTTTCTTGGAAGACTTGTTTCCCCTGTTATTGCTCCAACAATATGTCTTGGGCTTATGTTTTCTCTTCTTCCAATATTTACAAACAATCTTACCATTCCAGCTTCTGCACCAGTATTTACTGCATCTAAGTCTAAATCCTCATGACCATCCTTTTTGTTTTCATCCATATACATTTTAAGTATTGCTGAAGCTATGTCTATAGAATTGTAATCTTCCTCCAACAAAGTATCTATAATATTTTGATACTTTGAAATTTCTTCATTATCTAGTTCATGTCTTATTTTATCCAATAGAATATCAATTTTCTTTTCCTCTACATCACCTAATGTAGGTAAATCTTTTCTCATTATCTTGGTCTTTGTATATTTTTGAATATCTTTTAACTTATATATATCCCTACCTACTACAAAACTAAAAGCCGTACCTTCCCTTCCTGCCCTTGCAGTTCTTCCTATTCTATGAACATAGTATTCTTCATCTTGTGGAATATCATAATTAAATACTATATCCACATCATCTACATCAATACCTCTAGCTGCTACATCTGTTGCAACAAGAATGTCTATATTTCCACTTCTAAATGTAGACATGACCTTATCCCTTTGAGTTTGTTTTAAATCTCCATGAAGTCCATCTGCAAAATATCCTCTTCCTTGAAGTTCCAATACAAGTTCATCTACTTTTCTCTTTGTATTGCAAAAAACAAGAGAAAGCTTTGGGTTATATATATCTATAAGCCTACATAATATCTCTGTTTTCATATTTGGCTTTAACTCAAAATAATATTGTTCTACCTTAGGTACTGTAAGTTCCTTATGAACCACTTTTATGATCTCAGGGTTTTTTTGAAATTTTTTTGCAAAACTCATTATTTCTTGTGGCATTGTTGCTGAGAAAAATACAGTTTGTCTATCCTCAGGCATTTTACCTAGTATAAGTTCAATATCATCTCTAAATCCCATATCAAACATTTCATCTGCTTCATCAAGAACTACCATATTTATATTTCCAGGTTTCAAAGTATGCCTATTTAAATGATCTATAACTCTTCCTGGTGTTCCGATGACAATTTGTACTCCCTTTTTCAGCGCTTTTATCTGTCTTTCAATTGGTTGCCCACCATATACAGGCAATATATATACGTTTTTTTTGTATTTTGCCAATTTACTTATTTCTTCTGCCACTTGTATGCATAGTTCTCTAGTAGGACACAGTACAATTGCTTGCAGTTGTCTGTTCTCCTCGTCACACATTTCTAAAATAGGTACACCAAAAGCTGCAGTTTTTCCTGTTCCCGTTTGAGCTTGACCTATTACATCTTTACCTTCAAGTATATATGGTATAGCTTGTGATTGAATAGGAGACGCTTCTTCAAATCCCATATCTGAAACAGCTTTTTTTATCTCCTGTGAAAACTCCATGTCTTCAAATTTTAATTTTTTCATATAAATTTAAATCTTCCTTCCATAATTTATTAGCGTTTTAAGTATATCTTTATTGTTCCAAAAATGCAACTTAAATATTATAATTCTTTCCTTGAAAACTATCACGTCTTTTCAATTCCATATCTATGCCTGACAGTACCCTTAACTTATCAAGGCTCCAACGTGGTTCTACCAAAAGTTCCTTTTTCCCATCTCCCGTAAGGCGATGAATGACCATATTTTCTGGCAAGAGTTCAATAGCATCACAGACGAGATTTATATACTCATCCTTGGACAAGATATGAAAAGGATTTTTTTTGTAGTATTCATACAAATCCGTGCCTTTTTGTACATATAAAAGATGAAACTTAACTCCCCAAGTATTAGTTTTGGCCACATATCTTACAGAGTCAAGAATATCTTTTGTAGATTCTTTTGGAAGTCCAAATATAAGATGAGTAACAACTCGTATATTTCTCTTTTTTAGTTCTCTCACTGCATTTTCATATACTGACAAGTCATATCCTCTTCTTATAAATTTAGCTGTATCTTCATGAATAGTTTGAAGCCCCAGTTCAACCCACAAAAAAGTTTTCATATTAAATTCTTCAAGCAAATCCAATATATCTAAATTCAAGCAATCTGGTCTAGTAGCTATTGAAAGACCTGATACATCATCTAATGAAATAGCCTCTTCGTATTTTTGTCTTAAGTCTTCGCATGTAGAATAAGTATTGGTGAAATTTTGAAAGTAAGCTATATACTTTCCTTCAGGCCATTTCTTTGATAAAAACTCTTTTTGATTTCCAATCTGTTCACTAATAGATAAGCATCTTTCGGCAGCAAATTCTCCTGAACCTTCTTCACCGCAAAATATACATCCCCTATTCCCTACTGTACCATCTCTATTAGGGCAAGTAAATCCACCGTCAAGGGAAAGCTTTATGGTCTTTCTACCAAATACCTTTCTCAATTCATAATCTAATGAGTGGTACCTTTTATCTTTCCACACAATTTATCACCTTTCAACAAATTAATAAGTCAGGGGCAACCCCTGACTTGTTCTAGTTAAATTTCCATAGTATCAACTACAATTATATCATCACCAAATTGAATATCAAATTCAATCAACATATCTTCTCTTGTAGCACCATAAGATTTAGGCATTTCAATTATATCTAGTACATAATCTTCATTTAATTTTTCACGAATTTTTTCTTCAAAAGATTCCAAATAGATGTATATTCTCTCGTTAAGACTAAATGTTCTTCCTGAACTTACATGTTCATTTAAAACTTTCAAATCATCTTTATTATCTACATGATATACAGAGTACTTTGTCAAAATATCTACTACATTTTCATCTAGATTTTTATAAGCCACTAAATAAACTTTATACTTGACAGTTACTTCTTTTTTCCTCATTATTTTCCCTCCTTTTATTTCATCTAATCACATAACAAATACTTTATTAAAAGTTCAGTAGTATTATTTATAGATGATATATGAGTCCTTTCATAATGATGAGAAGCATCTACTGCGGGGCCTAAGCTAGCAAAATTTATATCTTTTCCTTGACCAGCAACATGAGTAGAATCTGAACTATAAAAATTATATAGATCTACTTTATATCTAATATTGTTTTCTTCAGCTATATCCACAAGTTTATTCCTAAATTCAAAATTGTAAGGGCTTCTCCTATCCATAGCTGCAATGCTGACACTATATTCATCTGAATGTTGTCCTTCTCCTACAATTCCTATATCCACAGCTATCATCTCTGCTACTTTTTCAGGTTCTCCTGCTACTCCATGACCTATCTCTTCATAATTGCTAATGAAAAAATGTGTTGTATACTTAGGCTTTAATTTGTTTTCACTGAAATATCTAGCAATTTCAACTAATATTGCAACAGCCAATTTATCATCTAAATATCTAGATTTGACAAATCCTGAATCTGTTATTTCTGTTCTAGTATCCATACAAATAAAATCTCCAATGTTGATTCCTAAATCTAGTACATCTTCTTTAGAAGCAACAATCTCATCAATTCTAACCCTCATACTTTCCTCGCTTCTAGGATCATTTTTAGCCTCGCCATATATATGAGCAGAAGCCATTGTAGGAATAATAGACCCACGAATTTTTTTACCTTTTCTGGTGATTATGTAACAATTCTCTCCTTCAATCGAACTCCAACTACTTCCTCCAACTTTTTTGTACTTCAATTTGCCATCACTAGTGATATCATTAACCATACAACCTAATGTATCAATATGTGCTGTAATCATTACATGTTTCTCATCATTTTCTCCTTTTAATGTACCAATCAAGGCTCCTTTGTTTGTCAATTTTGTTTTTACTTTAAACTTTTCAAAATCTTTTTTTACCTCTAATATAGCCTCTCTTGTATATCCTCCCGGACTAGGAATTTGAAGATACTTTTTCATAGCTTTCAAAATAAATTCTGTATTTATTTCCATGTCCTTTCCTCCTCATGTATGTAGAAAATATTTTATTATATATTTATTATACCAAATATTCGTTAAATATTTAATTTGTAGAAATATTATTTAAGAAATTTTTCAAATTCTTCTGATGAGACAGGCTTGCTATAATAATATCCTTGGACCTTGTCACAATTGTTTTCCTTTAAAAACTGTATATGTTCTTCTGTTTCTGCTCCTTCAGCTGTAACCTCTAAATTTAACTCATGAGCTAAATGTATTATAGCTTTCACTATTGACATATTTTTAGTATTAGTGTTTACATCCATGATAAAAGTTCTATCAATTTTCAATTCATCAACACTCATCTCTTTTAAATAGCTAAAACTTGAATAACCCGTACCAAAATCATCTATCGATATATATACACCTAAACTTTTCAATTTTTTAAGAACTTCAATAGTGTATTTTATATCAATCATTGCTATACTTTCTGTAATCTCAAGTTCTAAATATTGAGATTCAATCCCCGTATCTTCCAGTACATTTTTTACAATATCAACAAAATCTTTCTGTTGAAATTGCATACCAGAAATATTAACTGAAACCCTTATAGGTTGATACCCTTTATCCAGCCATTCCTTATTTTGTCTACATGCTTCTCTCAATACCCATTCACCTATAGGTAGTATAAGTCCCATTTCTTCTGCTATAGGTATGAACTTATTTGGCCCTATAAGTCCTTCATCAGGATTATTCCATCTAATTAAGGCTTCCATACCATGAACTTTTCCTAAATTCATATCAATTTTTGGTTGATAATACAATTCAAATTCATTTCTTTCTACTGCTCTTCTTAACTGACTTATAGTTTTTACTTTGTTTATCTCAATATCACTCAATTCTTTGTTGTAAACATAAAAATTATTTCCTCCACCTTTTTTAGCCCTATACATAGCCATATCTGCATTTTTAACTAATGTTGTAAGATCTTTTCCCCCTTCTGGATAAATACTGACCCCTACACTAGCCGTTAAGAAATGTTTATATCTGTTCATTAAAAAAGGTTGACTCATTTTATCTAAAACTTGTTTGGCAAATTCTACTACTTCGTTCTCATCTTCTATATCTTTCATGAGTATGAGAAATTCATCCCCTCCAAATCTAGCTAATATATCTCCATCTTTAATTATATTTTCTATCCTTTTACCTACTAAATTTAATATATGGTCTCCAGTATCATGACCTAATGTATCATTTATATCTTTAAATCTATCAATATCAAAATAAAGCACTGCTAATTTATTTCCCTTTTTTTTAGTTTCCTCTAAAGTATCTGTAAAAATTTTTGCCAAATATAATCTATTTGGTAAATCAGTTATTGCATCATAATAGGCCAATTTATATATTTGTTCTTGATGAGAAATAAGATTTTTATTCGCCTCTTCTAACTCACTAGTTCTCTTTTCAACTTCCGTTGCTAGTTGTTTGTTCCACCCCGACAATATAAAAAACACCAGCAATATAACAAAAACTATAACCACTATTTGTTTTTTATACACTTTAAATAGATCTTTCTTTCCATAGTATTCTTCCCCAAACCATTTTTGATATATTTTATCATAGGTTCCATTCCTTTTTATTTCTTTTATACCTCTATTCAATATATCTGCAACCTCTTGCTTGTCTTTAGTAGTCACAGGTCCATATTCTACTTCTCCCATTGGTTCTCCAACTATTTTGACCATATCAGCCTTTTTCATTTTCTGTAAATAATACAGTCCCGTCTGTCTATTTCCTAGAAAAGCTTCTACTTCCCCATTTAACAAGGCTTCCATCCCATCTTTTTGATTGTCTTTAGGCCTTAAAATAACTTCAGAAATCTCATTTAATAATTCTTCATTTATGTCACTTTTTTGAAAAGCTACCTTGATTCCGTTTAAATCCTCTATCCCTGAAATATAATTTGTATTTTTAAGCACAAATATAGCTTGTGAATTTTTGACTACAGGAACTGTAAATAAAAATTTGCTCTCCCTTGTTGGTGTTTTAGACATGCCTTGGATAGCATCTACTTTTTCAGCTCCAAGCGAATACATTGCTTGATTCCAAGGCATGGGAATTATTTCTATTTCTATTCCCTCTTCAATAGCTATAGCTCTCATGATATCTATATTGAAACCTTTATAATTTCCTTTTTCATCTACAAATTCATAAGGAGGGTGATTGTTGTCTCCTGCTACTCGAAGAACCTTTATTTCTTCTGCAAAAACAGGTTTACAAGTCATTATAAATATAATTGAAATGAATA
The DNA here is from genome assembly GCF_900130025.1 of Sporanaerobacter acetigenes DSM 13106. Taxonomy (NCBI): domain Bacteria; kingdom Bacillati; phylum Bacillota; class Tissierellia; order Tissierellales; family Sporanaerobacteraceae; genus Sporanaerobacter; species Sporanaerobacter acetigenes. The sequence goes on from NZ_FQXR01000013.1 coordinate 10,598, forward strand.
AAACTGAAACTATAGACCTGCTCCTTTTACATTTCATGACAATCATCCTTCCTTTCAATTTAATACATGTATATATGTTTATTCTACATAAATTGACTATTTCCTCCTAATAAAGACATTTTAATAAAATATTTGTCTAAAAAATAAAACCTTATGAGAATTTCCTCTCATAAGGTTTATAATCTACAACTATCTTCTAAATCTTCTATCGTTATTTCTTTCTTTTCTCTTCTTTCTACAATCTGGACATCTTTGAGGTTCATTTTCAAATCCTTTTTCTTTATAAAAAGCTTGTTCACCTTCAGTAAAAATAAATTCTTTTCCACAATCTTTGCAAACAATAGTCTTATCTGCCATTTCAACATTCCTCCTTTACCTTGATTTTAGATTTAAAACAGATTCACATGGGATTCCCAAAAGAGGAATGCTGTTAATCTTTTAAATCTTTAAATTCATAATTAGCATATCATTTTTATAATCAATATGCAATAAAAATTTTAACTATATTTACTTATTATTATATTGCTAAAATGAGCAAAATTATACATTGATTTATACTTATTTGAAATATTTTTTTAGTTCTGATAAATATATGAACTCTATACCTCTTTTCTTCATTTCCTTGGATTTTTTATTTATTGCAGCAACAGTTGTTTTCCCTCCTTGCCCTCCTATATGACCTATTCCAATTGAATATCCTCTATTAAAGGCTATGTCAGCAAGCTTATCCATTGAACCTTCTATATCTTCAATATTTTTAGAATTATCTAAAAACACATCTCTAGCAAAATATACCACACCTAAATTCGATGTTATTTCTTCTGCAACAGAATATTCTCCCGTCTTGCTATCTAAAAAAAACAACTCTTTTTCTTTGGCTATTTTTAAAACCTCTGTCACAATTCTCTCATCCTTCATGACCTTTGAACCCATATGATTATTTATACCTTTAGCCCATTTCACTTCCTCAAGACCATCTTCAACAATCTCTCTAACTTCTTCATTGGATTTATTGCAAGTTATAGGTCGTGGTCCAAGCCAGCTAAGAAGCCCTTTTTCAGGTTCCATAGGTAAATGCAATATGACTTCAAATCCTGCTTCATGACTTCTATTTGCATCTTCTTGTGTATACTCCAAAAAAGGCATCACTGCAACAGTTATTGGAATATCCAGTTTCATAAGTTCATCTATCCCATCCCCATGATTTCCCAAGTCATCTATTACCAATGCTACATATGCTTTTGGACAAGAACTAGTACAAGTAGTTTTAGGTTTAATAAACAAATTAAATAAGCCCAATCCAATAAAAATAAGTATAACAATTAAAATCATCAATGTCTTTTTATTGAAGTGAATATACATAAATTACTCCTCCACAATTTTTGCTTTTATATTCTACTTATGATTATGAAAATAAAAAGTATATTATTACATTTATATTTGGATAAGATATGATATAAGAACAGCAATTCTATATTTAATTCTATTTAATTTATAAATATATATTATAAGCAAAAGTGGGAATATTAAATTCCCACTTTTTCATTAACTATTCATCTAGCATATTATCTCTAAAAAATTTAATCAATCCATATTGTGCAAGTATGTCCATGAACTGATCATAAGTAGAACCCTCCACGCCTTTAATCATGGAATTGTCTTTATACCTCTGTTCATTTGCTTTTATTTCTTTTCTAAATATTTCATAGTACTCTTCCTTAGTATTGCAATCTTTTAAAATTTCTACATATCTGTCATAATCCTTTGAAAGCTCCTCCATAAAAAAATTATCCAATTCAGAATATCTACTTACATATTCTTTAAGTACCTCTTCCTTTTTTCTCAATTTTATCATATTCTCACCCTCTTCTTATATTGTCAAAATAATAAAATTGTTTATATATATATATTACCACATTCTTGGTATAATTGCGAATTTTCTAAAAACTTTTTTTAATAAATATTGACATCTCAGCATTAGCTAAGATGTCAATATTTATTAATTTCCCTTTTTAAATAAATTCTTTAGCCAATTAAAGAATCCACCTTCATTTTTCTTGTTGTTGTTTGTCTCTACTTCTACTTCTTCTTTTTCTACTTTTAACTCTTCAGTTTTCATAACAAATTTTACGCTTCCATCCATTTCATCAGCTATTCCAGTAAAACTCTTATAATCATTTGATAAATCTAGTATTTTATCTTTTGTGTCCATTATATCATCTATATTGAAATCACTATCTTGAACTTTATTGCTCATCTCAAGAATTCCTTCTTCATAGAATTTTTTCATTCCTTCATCTAATTCTTTTGAGCCATCAGTCAATTTTTGTGAACCTTCTTTCAATGCTCCACCAGCAGTTGAAAGTTGATTGGTCCCATTCGCTAATTCATTTGCCCCTTTATTTAAATCATTAGCTCCTACATTTAATTGTCCTAATCCATTTGTCAATTTTCCAGTTCCTTGTACAAGCGTATTAGAGCCTTCACTAAATCCTTTAACTCCTTCATTAGCTTGTTTTGCACCTTCATTCAATTGGTTAGCTCCAGCCATAAGTCCTTCACTACCAGCTACTAATCTTTTTGATGCATCTTCTAATCCACTAGTTCCCTTAGCAAGTTCGCCTAATCCATACGCTACTTTCTTTTGTCCTTCATTTACTTTCCCAAGATTTTCACCAAGTTGTGAACTAGCCATCTGTGCTTGTTTTATTCCTTCTTCTACTTGATTTAATCCAGATATCAATTGATTACTTGACTGTTGCAATCCTTCTAGCGCCATCTTTTGTTTTCCAAATCCCTCAAGCATTTTAGCTGCTATTCCATCAGCTCCTGGTACTTTTGCAAGTCCATTTGCTGCAGCTTCTAATCCTTCAACACCTTTTAACAACGCATTTACGACTCCTAATTCTTTTTCTTTGCCTTTCTTTATTTGCTCAATAGCATCTAAACTGTTCTTCAATCCTTCAGTCAACTGTTCTTGCCCATTTTGTATCTTTTCTGTTCCTTGAACTAACTCATTCATGCCACCGCTCATCATTTGAGTTTTTTCAGGAATTTGGCTCACTCCATTGGCTACCTGTTCAGCACCTTTTGAAAACTCTTGAGCTTTTGAACTAAATTCCATAGAACCTTGACCTAATCCAGTAAATCCTTGCCCTAATTTGTTTGCACCATCATTTAGTGCCTTAACTCCATTGTTAATTTCTTTGCTTCCTTCATAAGAAGCATTCACTCCATCCTTTAATTTAGCTGAGCCATCTTTTAATACATTGGCTCCTACATTTACCTTATCCACACCATTTACAAATTCATTTATACCATTATTTAATGTAGTTTGACCTTCATATAACTTTCCAGTAGCATCACTTAATTTTTCACTAGCATCCTTTATCTTTTCAATTCCATCGATCAATTCATCAAAATCTCCTGCATTTTCAAAATCGTTAACTTCTGGCAATTCAGAAGTTACAGTTAAAATCACTGAACCCATTTCAAATTCTTCCACATCTGCTGTAACAACTAAAGTCTCTGGAATATCTATAATATTTGTATCTAAATCTAAACTTTGCTTTAATCCAGGAAGTGCAACATAAGTTACTATTTGATTGTTGCCATCTGAAACAAGCTTCCCACTATTTATTTTCACATTGCTAAATATATCTATTGGCAAATTCATAACTACAACACTACTAAATGGTGTATACACATCTTTTTCTTTTCCACTATCTAATTTAATAATATGACTATCTTTGTTAACTACGGAAACATTTATTTTAACCTTTCCCGATTTTCCCAACATATCTTTTGGATCCATTCTTTTACCATCTAAATAATATTGAATTCTAAGTTCTACTGGCAATTCTTTATCTGTAATTCCTTGATAAAATATATCCTTTTTATCTGTATTCCAAGTAATATTGTCTTCTTTTATTTCTGGTACTTCATCACCTTTTACATTTTTTATATCTTTTAATGAAGTCTTATCCTCAATTTTCCCAAGAGATGAATCAGAATGTAACCATATACTTGATATTTTTTCAACAGGAGCTCCCTCTGGATCCAAATTCACAAAAACTGTTTCGTCTTTACTTACAACTCCTTCAGCAAATGCTGCAGTTGACATTACCATCATCAAAACTAACAATAAACTCAATGCTCTCATAAGTTTTCTATTTGTTTTCATATATAATCTTTCCTCCCTTTATTTTGTCAACAATACTTTTGTTCCAGTTTTTTGAAGTCGCTTTAATAAATCCTTCAAAGGCAAGCAATACTCCTGGTAGTATAAATAGTATAACACCAGTACTTACTAATGCTCCTCTTGCTATCATGACACTCATAGATTTAATGATTTCTATCTTCGATATAACACCTACTCCAACAGTTGCTGCAAAAAAAGTAAATCCACTTGTAACTATTGATTTTGCTGATTCTCTTACAGCTATTTCCATAGCTTCAAATTTGTCATGACCATTTCTTATCTCTTCTCTAAATCTTGTAGTCAAAAGAATCGCATAGTCAACCGTTGCTCCTAACTGTATAGAACCTATAATTATTGAGGCTATAAAAGGTATTGAATTTCCTGCATAAAATGGTACGCACATATTTATAAATATTGCCAATTCAATAACCAATATTAAGAAAATTGGTATTGATATTGATGTAAACACAAACATTACAATAACAAATATAGCTAGAGTAGATATTATATTTACTTTTTTAAAATCTGTATCTGTAATCTTTATCAAATCTTTTGTAAGTACTCCTTCTCCAGTCAATATAGCTTTGTCATCATACTTTTTTACAATAGCACTTATTGCATCTATTTGAGCATTTTCTTCATCTGTTGCTGCTTTAAAGTTCGAGTTTACAAGTATCAATTTATATCCACTCTGTTGAAATTTATCCTTTACCTCTTGTGGTATGAAAGTTTCTGGGACACTAGGTCCTACAAATTTTTCATAACTTACAGCTCTTTCTACACCATCGAGTTTCTCAATTTCATCTATCATCTGTTTCATTTCAAAATTGGGTACTTCTTCAGAAACTAAAACCATATGAGTAGTTATCATATTGTATTCATTTTTTAACTTTCTAAAAGCAATTACTGATTCTATATCATCTGGCAATGATTCGTCTATATTGTAGTAGACTTCATTGTGACTTTGCCCATAAAATGCTGGCAAGAATATAAGTATTGCTATAACTATGAAAGCTTTGTAGTGTTTTGTAACCAATTTAGCTAATCCATCAAATTCAGGCAATATTGTCTTGTGACTAAATCTATGAATTAACTTATCAAACAACAACATGAAAGCTGGCAATGTAGTTATTACAGAAATAAGCCCTAATAGCACTCCCTTTGCCATTACGATTCCTATATCCTTGCCTATAGTCAATTCCATAAAACATATAGCCAAGAAACCTGCAATTGTAGTAAGTGAACTTCCAACAATTGAAGCAGCAGTTTTTTGGATTGCATTTGCCATAGCTTGGTTTTTATCATCTAGTTTTTCGCTTTCTTCATCATACCTATGAAGAAGGAATATTGAATAGTCCATTGTAACTCCAAGTTGCAATACTGCAGCTAAGGATTTAGTTACATAGGAAATCTCTCCAAAAAATATATTGGTTCCAAAGTTGTACATTATGGCATAAGCCATACTTAAAAGTATAATAAAAGGAATAAATGTTGATTCAAGAGTTAAAGCCAACACTACAATTGCAAATATTACAGCCATAAATACATATATTGGAGTTTGTTTATCTGCTATATCTATAGTATCTCTCATCGCTGAAGCTGTACCGCTTAAAAAACATTGTTTGTTCAACAATTTTCTTATACCCACTACAGCCTCTTGAGTAGTATCTGAAGAAACTTTATCACTAAATTGAATCATCATAAGTGTAGAGTTTTCTCTATAAAAAGCATCTTTTAAATCCTTTGGAAGTATCTCTTCAGGTATTCCAGTATCCACAAAATCATCTACCCAAATTACCTTTTCAACACCCTCTACATTTGTAATCTTTTCTTTTAATTTTGCAACATCTTTAGACTCCATATTTTCTACAATTAAAAAACTAAGACCAGAGTTTTTAAAATCATCACTTAATATTCTTTGACCTTTTACTGAATCCAATTTTTCAGGTAAATAAGTCAATATATCATAGTTTATTCTAGTCTTTGCCATCCCATAAAATGATGGCAACAACAAGAGTGTGGCCACTATTATCACTAGCACTCTATTCTTTGCTATGAAATAACCAAATTTATTCATATAATCATCTCCTATATAATTTTCTTTATAATTTCAAATAATATTGGTTTCATTTCATCTATATTTGTAGGTTCCCTCAATACTATACAACTATAGCAAACTGACCCAACCAATTCTAAAATAATGAATATAATTTTTTCAATATCACCTTCTTTCAAATCATGGTCCTTAAGACCCTCCTCAAACATATAGTAGATCTCATTTATTCCTTTATAGTCCTTATAAGCCTTTCTAACCACTCCCCAAGAAAGATTTTTATAAATAAGCTTAAGTAGTAGTTTGTTTTCTTTCAAATACTCTATTATGGAATCTATAAAATACAATAACTTTTCTTCAAAACTATCGAATTCCTTTATATTGGTATTTTCAATAGCTTCAACAAGTATTTCAGAACTTTTATCTAAAATTATCTTGTCAAGTACGTCATATTTGTCTTTGAAGTATAGATAGAAAGTTCCTTTTGCCACTCCTGCTTTTTTAACTATATCGCTAATTGCCGTATTATGTATACCCTGTGTGGTAAATAATTCATAAGCAGCAGCATATAGAGAATCTTCCTTTTGCCTTTTATTTATTTCAACCTTTGACATGTGTTTCATATTTCACCTCCAAATATGACCATCGGTCAGTACAAAAGATATTATACCCTTATAATGACCATTAGTCAACTTTTTATGAGAATTTTTTTATTATTTTTTTGGCATAGGCCATTGATATAATCTACATTGCAAAAATTGTTAAAAAAAATTAACGGAATGAAATTTCATTCCGTTAATTTTTAAATCTACTTTTATATACAATTTTTTACTTATTAAAATACTCCTGTAGTAAATATTATAACCAATGCTACTGGGATAACAAATTTAACTAATATAGCCCACCAATCATATACTTTAAATTTAGCTGCTCCAATATTTGTCTCTTCTTGATATTTATCGAATTTCCAAACAAATAATGTATATAAGGACAATATCAATGCACCTAAAGGCATCATAATATTCCCAGATAAATAATCTGCGAAATCAAAGAAATTTCTTCCTCCAATTTTTATATCTGCCCATGGTCCTTGAGCCATTATAGTTGGAAATCCTATGATGAATATAAGAGCCAAACTCACCCATACAGCTTTTTTCCTATCCATCTTAAATAGTTCTGTTCCAGTTGTAACTATAGGTTCTAAGTATCCTAATGCAGAAGAAAGTGCAGCAAAGAATACCAATAAGAAGAACATTCCACCAAAGAAACTGCCTGCTGGCAAATGTGAAAATAGATTTGACATAGTAACAAATAATAAACTTGCTCCTGCATCTGGCTCAAGTCCTAATGCGAATATTGCTGGGAACATAACTAATCCTGCTATCAATGCCGCCAATGTATCAAATCCTATTATAATAAGTCCGTCTGTTGGTATATCACTATCTTTTTTAAGATAACTACCATATATAAATGCTCCACCACTAGCTATACCTATAGAGAAGAAACATTGACCTAGTGCATCAAGCCAAACCTGTCCATTTATCTTTGAAAAATCAACTCTTAAATACCATTTAAGTCCTTCCATTGCTCCAGGCAAAGTCAATGATCTTATAGCTAATATGATAAGCATTGTGAACAATGTAGGCATCATTATTTTACATGCTTTTTCTATACCTTTCTCTAGCCCCTTAGCTGAAATAAGTCCAACAATTATAACACATGCTAATGTAGCCCCAGCTACTGCACCAGTATTGGATGTAAAATCAGCAAAAGCTTGTGTATATCCTTCTGCCGTAAGACCAGCCAAACTGCCTGAAATCATCTTAAATAAATAAGCTAATATCCATCCCATTATTTGCATATAATAAGTCAAGATAATAAAAGCTGAAAGTACTCCAAACCAGCCAAACAATACCCAAGGACTACCCTTTTTAGTAAGGGATCTCATACCTTCTACTGAACTCATTTGAGTCTTTCTTCCTAAACTCATTTCCATTGTAAACAAAGGAATACCTATCAATACACAAATTATTAAATATACAAATACAAAAGCTCCTCCACCATTGACACCTGTTAAATATGGAAATCTCCATATATTTCCAAGGCCTATAGAAAAACCTGCAGCCGCCATTATAAATCCAAATCTACTTCCCCAACTTTCTCTTTTCTCCATTTTCCTCACTCCTCTATTTTTTTGTATACAAACGTTTACAGAATATTAGAGCATTAATTTCCAACTTGAACCCTCTAAAGAGGGTCCAAGTGTATTAAACTTTTTATTCAAATTGAGTAGGTTCGCTAACTTCTGTTTGTAATGCATCTAATGCCTTTTTAACTAGTTTGCGTCTTAAATCCATTTCTTCTTCATGTGGAAGACTTGGATTCCCTACTGGATGAGGAATTGCAACTGTTGGAACTATTCTATTTGCTCCTACAGATTGAGAAATTGTCGTAATAGTAGCCATATGAACTATAGGTAGACCATATCTTTCAATTTCTTTTACCATTGTTGCACCGCAACGTGTACAAGTGCCTCAGGTAGAAGTTAAGATAACTCCATCTACTCCAGCTTCTTTTAACTCTTTACCAATTTCTGTTCCAAATTTCATAGCATTGCCAACAGATGTTCCTGTACCTGTAGTAGTATAGAAATATTCATAAACCTTTCCTATAACTCCATCTTTTTCATATTGTTTTAACAAATCTAATGGTGCAACCCTGTCAGGTATTTCATTTGCATATACTGGGTCATAACCACCATGAATAGTACAATAATCTGCTCCAAGGCCATCTTTCCCACTTACGTCATATTTGCCCCATTTTTGAGCACTTGCAGATTGAATTCTATCAGGATTTCCTTTTGGTACAATACCTCCACTAGTAACTAATGCTATAGTTGCTTTACTTAAATCCTTTATAGCTTCAGCAGGATTTACTTTGTCAAATACAGGCATTGGAAGTTCAGTTTCAAAAGGCTCATCATTCAAGCGAGCTAAAAGCATTTCTACAGCTCTTTGTGATCCTCTCTTATCTGAAAAAATAGTAAGTCTCTTTCCTTGTGGTATATAACCTTCTTCTTCTGGAAATCCTAATTTTTCACCTTTAACTACCTTCTTAACTATATTTGCCATAACTGGTAATGCTTTTCTCATTCCTGCTGCTGAATCAGATGTACTAGCAATTATTACTTGTCCCTTACAAACATCTACCCCTGGGTTTTCAGCATACATTCCAGTCACTGCAGGAATATTTAATTGTTCTACAATAGCTTTTGCAATTTCCCCACAAGCCATTCCATATCTCCCTGCATTGAAAGCGGGTCCTGTAACTACTATATCTGGATTAGTCTTTTTAACTATGTCAAGAATAAATTTCATAGCTTCTTCTTTGTTTTCATTGAAATAGTTGTCTCCACAAATAATAGTACCTATTACTTCTCCCTCTTCACTTATAAGTCCATTAAATCCTAATGCTGGCCCTACGGTTTCTTCTTTATACATAGGCTCTATTCCTGCCTTATCCTCTCCACCTATTTGACCAAAAAACTGATTTACATAGTATAGTACTTTGTATTTCTCTGCCATATTCTACATCCTCCCTTCCATATGATTAGTACAATTTAACTGTACAATTATGATATCCTATTTCTGAAGTAGCTCCTATTACAGCATTTAGCTCGCACATCAAAGTTCCATCTTCCAATAGAGCTCCATCCCATCCACCTGCTAGAGTAGCTATGCTTTCAGCACTTCCTATTACTTTATCAGCAGGTGGCAATGTAACAACATGGCTTACATTTCCTGTGGATACAACAGCTACCGCTTCACTTGCTGTATCTGTCAAAGGTTGACTCATTCCATCTCTTCCTGAACATTCATCAGTGATTAGAGCAGTTTTTATTCCTGCATTTTCCAATCTCTTACAAATCATAACTAAGTCTGAGTCTGGATTTCCATAACCTTCTTCTGATACGATAACGCCATCTGCTCCAAGAGTCTTACATAATTTTGCCGTATAATCACAAGTTCTAAACTTACCTTCCAAAGTAGTAAGCTCTGGAGTTAATATTACTCCTAAAAAGTTTATTGTCTTTCCATGTTGTGCATATAAATCTAATATTACTGAATTGTTTTGATGTTGATAAGTTGTAATCTTGTCACAAGCCGCTACACAATTTCCACTGATTACAGCACCATCAAGTTCTTCATTTGGATGAATAAGCGTAGGTAATATAAGTTGACTATTTACACCATATATATATCCATCATGAAGCAATCCTTGTGAAATAAGCATTTCTACATATAATACCTTTGGCAAATTTGGATATTTTTTAGTTTCTACAGCATTGCTTTCCATTCCATAAGTTAAAACTTCATCTGGTTCAACTGCTCTTCCTGCTTCACCAATAAATTCTGCTGCCTTAAGACCAGCAAGTCTTACAGTAGCCTCATGAGTATGTGGATCCAATCCTTCAACAGGAGTTATATCTACAACTAGATTATAAGTTTTGGAAAAAGGTGTCCATTTTGCTCCTTCTCCCCACATATCAACAACACCTTCTTGGAAACCTACAATATCTCCAACTGTAACAACAGCTGCACCATATAGTACATTGACTTTTCCATCTCCAAGTTGAGCTATCTTAGTTGATGCTCCAGGGAAACCATTTCCTGCTCCTTCAATTTTTACTCTAGGCTCTATTACGTCTTTTACTGGAATAATTCTTACCTTTTCTCCTGGTCTTGCAATATCAACTTTTACATCTTTGATTCTTTCATCTTCCTTAAGCTTTTCAATTAAATCCTCTTTGTTTACAGTTAGAACCCCATTTTCTACAGCAAGTTTATCCCCAAACTGTATATCTTTTATGTGGATTCTTCTAAGTTCTAATTTCAAGCAAATCACCTCCGAATTTTTTAAATAAAACTTTCATAAGAATTGCTATTTAAACTTTTTATTGTTGATCCCAAAAGTTCATTGTCAATTAATTGGTAGTCTTCCTTGTTGTCCCAGTCCACTTTCCTTTTTTCCATATGTTTTTTATAGCTAATAATGCTGTTTTCAATGATCTCTACACTAAAAATATTGATTTCTTCTACTTTTTCTCCAACTATTATAGAGCGATAAGGAGAAAAAAGCATTCTAATACTTGCGCCAAGTGGATGACTCACCAATACAAAACCTTTATGAACCAAATCTCTAACACTTATCAGTACATCTAGAAATGATCCTTCTACAAAATACACATTCTCATACTTTTCTTTTACGCGTGGATTGTTCGTAACTATTAGAAAATTCGCTTTTCTTCGCCTCCTTTCAAAATAAAATAAAACATTTTGTATTTTACTTGTATACTACAAATATTTGATAAGTATATTATATATATGTTTAAGGAATCCTTCAACCCCTTTTGAGAATTTTGTTAAAAATTCTACATTCTTTTGTTGGAGTTTTTGACAAAAAAAGTCCTAGAATTATTTTAAAATAAAACAATTCTAGGACTTTCCCTAAAAAAATTTTTTTAAAGCATTTCTTGCTTTATTTTTTCCACAAACGCATCAATATGTTCTCTTGCATATTTTTCTGCCATATCCATATCTTTTTCTTTTATAGCTTCCAGGACTTTCCCCAATGTATCAGTAAATATATCCATGGAATCTATATATTGTTCAGAATAATGCCATAATCTTTCAGTGTGTATATGGAGACTATTGAGAACCTCACCTAAACAAGGATTTTCACTGCTTAAAAATATGATGTTGTGAAATCTTTCATCATCATTTATTGCCTCTTGATAATCTTCAACTATATCGTAAGATTCAAGACGATATAGTATGGTTTCCAACTCATGAATATTTTCATCTGAAATCCTTTCTGTAGCTAACCTTGCTGCATAAGGATCTAATATTCTAGTTACTTCAAAAACTGATTTCATATATTTGAAATCAATAGATGTAACCTGAGCTCCAAACCTAGGAATTATATTGAGTAATTTGTCATTGCTCAATTGTTGAAATATTTTCCTTATAGGAGTTCTACTTATATCAAATTCATTAGCCACGTCGATCTCGTTTAATACCTCACCCGGTTCATACTCTAATTCAATTATTCTTCTTTTTAACACTTCATAAATTTTATCTGTATCAATTTTACCCACAGTACATAACCCCTCATGAATTATATTTATAATACTACTCATTATTATATAAATATATAACTTTTTATGCAATGAGTAAAATTAGAGTATCAAAAATTTAAATAATTAGTCTTCTAACATAAGTTTTTCTAATTTTAATGGTTCTATATACTTACCGTTTTTATATGCCCTCATATTCCCACCTGATATTTCATCTATTAGAGCAATTTCATCCTTTTGACCTATTCTACCAAATTCAAATTTTATATCATATAATTCAATACCTTTTTTAGCCAACTCTTCCTTTACAATATCTCCTATTTTCTGTGTTAAATTTTTTAATACTTTGTATTCATCTTTAGATAATATTCCCAGCATATCAAGTGCATCTTCAGTAATAGGAGGATCTTGACGAAGATCATCTTTAAGAGTCACTTCAACAAAAGCATCTAGAGGCTGACCTTCTTCTGTATACATGCCATATCTGCGTAAAAAACTTCCCACTGCTCTATAACGGCATATTACTTCAATGCCATTTCCAAACACTTTAGCTGGTTTTACTGTCATAGTTGATTCTTCGATATTTGCATCTATATAGTGAGTAGGTATTCCTTTTTCATTTAGCAATTCAAAAAAATGTTTTGTAAGTCTAAGTCCAGCTTTACCTGCTCCTTCCATAGTAAGCCCAACTGTATTTGCCCCTGGATCAAATACACCATTTTCACCTGTCACATCATCTTTAAACTTAAGTAAATAATTTCCGTCTTCTAAAGAATATACATCTTTTGTCTTACCTTCGTAAACAATGTTCATGGCTATTAGCTCCTTTTTTAAAATTTTTATCTATAATGTTTTATATGTTATATTATATATCATCTTTTTTCTAAAAATCAATTACAATATATTTAAAATATTATTTTAGTTTTATCCCTTTTCAAAATAAATATGTAAATATATGATATAATATTGTCAAAACAAGGTAATATCTAGTTATAAAATAAAAGGTGGGTAATATGAATATTAGAAAAATATCGCTAATCCTCATCATCTCTTTGATTGCAATATGTATTGTTAGTTGTAACACAAGGGATGCCAATTCAAAAGAGACATCTGTATGTAAATGTAATGAATGTATATCCTTTTTTGTAGCAACAGATATTCATTATTTAGCTCCTGAATTAACTGATAAAGGAGAAGCTTTTCAAAAATTCATGAGATATGGGGATGGAAAGCAATTAAATTATATTGATGAAATAGTAGAAGCCTTTATATATGATATAAAGGTAAAGAAACCAGATATTCTAATCATAAGTGGCGACTTGACAAATAACGGTGAAAAAGAAAGTCATATAGAACTTGCAAAAAAACTTAAAAGGATTGAAAAGGCTGGTACTTCTGTATATGTGATCCCAGGAAATCACGATTTAAAAAACCCTTGGGCCAGAAGTTTTAAAGGCAATGAAAATTTTAAAGTAGATACCATAACTAAAAGAGATTTTGTCAAAATATATGGAGACTTTGGCTATGATGAAGCTATTTCAAGAGATAAAGGCTCTTTAAGCTATCTTGCCTCTCCTACAAAACATCTATGGATATTGATGTTAGACACTACTAAATATAAAGATAATATGATATTAGGTTTCCCTGAAACATGTGGATATTTAAGTGAAGAAACCTTTGAATGGATAGAAGAATGCAGCAATATGGCAAAAAAAGAAAACGCAAAACTCATAGCTGTGATGCATCATAGCCTGTTAGACCATTGCCAAATCATAACCAAAGGATTTACATTGGAAAATAACTCAACGGCAGTAGAAGTATTTCAAAATTGTGATATAGATTTAGTCTTGACAGGACATATACATATACAAGACATTTCCACTTATGAAAAAGATGAAAAAAGTATTTACGACATTGCTACAAGTGCCTTATGTGTATATCCTCAACAATATGGAGTTCTTAATTATTCTCTAAAAAATGGATATGACTACAATACATGTAGAGTAGATATAGAAAACTGGGCAAATAAAAAAGGTATACAAGATGAAAATCTCTTAAATTTTAAAAGCTACTCTAAAGAAGCTTTTATGGAACAGTCCTATCACAATTTTTATGATAAATTGTTGCAGATGGGAAAATATACCGATGAAGAAATGCAAAAAATATCCAAAACCCTTGCTATGCTCAATTTAAATTATTATAGTGGTGTAAAAAACACAAATGTTGATGAAATTAAAAATACAGAAGGATATAAATTGCTAAAAAAAGCGTCTCCAAGCCTGTTGAAAGATTATGGCATACACATGTTATGTGAAAAGAAAACAGATAACAATAAACTCCACATTCCAAATCATCAAAAATAAAAGGTCAACAAATTGCTGACCTTTTATTTTATCTCAAGGACTACAGGGCAATGATCGCTACCCATAATATCTGAATGAATATCTGCACCTATGAATCTATCTTTAAGCTCTTTAGATGCAAGAAAATAATCAATTCTCCAACCAGCATTTCTTTCTCTGGCTTTTGTAATATATGACCACCAAGTATAGGCATCTTCCTTGTCAGGGTAAAAGTATCTAAATGTATCTATAAAACCAGAATCTAAAAGCTCCGTCATTTTTCCTCTTTCTTCATCAGTAAAACCTGCATTTTTCCTATTTGAACTTGGATTTTTTAAGTCTATTTCCTTATGGGCTACATTCAAATCCCCACATATAATGACAGGCTTTTTGGAATCTAATTCTAATAAATAATTTCTAAACATATCTTCCCAATCCATTCTATATTCAAGTCTTGCCAGTTCTCTCTGACTATTTGGTGTATATACATTGACTAGATAAAAATCTTCATATTCCAATGTTATAACTCTTCCTTCTTTGTCATGTTCTTCAATACCTACTCCATATTTAACAGATAAAGGCCTGTCCTTTGTGAATACGGCTGTACCCGAATAGCCTTTTTTCTCTGCATAGTTCCAATAGTCATAGTATCCTTTTAAATCTAGCTCTATCTGACCCTCTTGCAATTTCGTCTCTTGAATACAAAAAATATCTGCATCTACTTCTTCAAAGTAGTCTAAAAATCCTTTTTTCACGCAAGCTCTTATTCCATTTACATTCCAAGAAATAAGTTTCATACTCTGCCCTCCTTTTTCCTATAGGTATGCTTTATTTTATTATAACATAATATTTTAAAACTAATATCAGCTAATATGATAGAATATACTTATATGATATTAGCAATCTAAAAGGAGGTTTGCTTATGTTCAATTTCCCAAAAGATCTATATACAGATGTGCGCATAGAAGATGTATATGAAACAAAAATTATCTACGCTATGGGAGAAATTGAAGAATCTAAAATCAGAAGTTATAAAGCAGCTTTTATAAGGATATTTGATGGAGAAAGATGGTATTATAGTTCTACATCAAATATAGAAAATATCCAAAAAGAAATAGATTCTCTATCTTCCTATGCAAAGCCCAATGAAAAAATAAACGAAAATCCCATTGTTGCAAAATTTCAAACAAATGTAGAAAATTTAATTAAATTTAAAGATAATGATGTAGCTAAAATTGGAATTGATGAAAAACAAAATTTACTAAAAGAATACTTCCCAATACTAAAAGAAAATGAACTCATTAAACTTTGGAAGACCATCTATGTAGATAAAAAAACAAACAAAGAATTCTATTCCAGCAAAGGTGCAAAGGTTCTATATGATACACAAGTTGTTGGTCTCTCCATAAAGATGCAATTTGTTCAAGATGAAAAAAGATTTTCAGAGAGTTTTCAAAAGTCTTCCAACAACTTTGATGATATAAAAAGCAAAACAGAAGAATGTAAATCCTATATCAAAAAATGTAAAGATTTTCTATTGAATTCTCAAGCTGTTGAACCAGGAAAATATACAGTCATACTATCTCCATTAGCTGCAGGAGTATTTGCCCATGAAAGCTTTGGACATAAAAGTGAATCTGACTTTATGATAGGCGATGAAACCATGAAAAAAGAATGGGCTATAGGAAAAAAGGTAGGAAGCAATATACTCTCTATTGTAGATGATGGCAATGTAAGCGGAAGTGGATATATACCTTTTGATGATGAAGGGACAAAGGCAGAAAAAACCTATCTCATAAAAGATGGTATACTTAGTGGACGACTTCACAGTGGCACTACAGCTTATTATTTAGAAGAAGAATTGACGGGAAATGCTAGGGCAATAAATTTTGAGTATGAGCCTATAGTTAGGATGACAACCACATATATAGAAACTGGAAATAAAACAAAAGATGAATTGTTCTCTGAAGTCAAAGATGGAATATATATCGAAACCATCAAACACGGTTCTGGAATGTCAACTTTCACAATAGCACCATCCCTTGCCTATTATATAAAGAATGGAAAAATTGCAGAGCCAGTGAATATTTCAGTAGTCACTGGAAATGTAATGGAAACTTTAAATGAAATAGACGGACTTTCTGATGAAGTTGAAATACTTTGCTTTATATTGGGCGGATGTGGAAAAATGGAACAATTCCCTCTACCAGTAGGCTTTGGCGGACCTTTCGTCAGAGTTAAAAATCTAAATGTTCAATAGGAGGTGGAAATAAGTGGTGAAAGAAAAATATATAAGTAGAGTTAAAGAAGTATCAATCAATGTCAATCAAACCAGAATAGATTCTATTAGACACAAAGATATTGAAAAAACAGGACTTAGAATATACGACAATGGATATATCGGATATGCAGGTGCTATTGGAAATTATGAAGAAACCGAATTGGAAAAAAGGGCAAAAGCTACCCTTGACAATAAAATCCCTTATGAATATGAACCTGAAGAAAACAAAATAAAAAATGAAGATTTTTCTTTAAGAATAATCGAAGAAGATAAATTGGTAGAAGAACTTGAAGAACTGTTGAGTGTACTTAGAAAAGAGCAATCTGACTTCTATTTCTCTCATAAATTTAATCTCAATGAATATAATATTAAACTCATAAATGACAAGGGCCTTAATTTAGCATACAAAGATAAAATCATATCTTTAGAATTGTTATTTAAAGAAAAAAAATCTGTAAACATAATGGATGGCTTTGTAGGTTTCTGGGGAAGAAAATATGATCGCTCTTTGGCATTAAAAGATATCAACCATGTATGTAATGCTTACAAAAACAAAGTGGATCTTCCAAAAAAAGAAATATTCCCTGTTGTATTTGCTACAGATGAAACTTTGCCTATTAAAAAACTTGTTCAGGATTTAGATGGAAATAACTTTGGCAGCAATAGTTCATTGTTAAGCGTCAAAAAAGGAAAAAAGGTATTCAATGAAAACTTTACATTATATCAAAACAACAATCCTTTAGACACCTTCCTTCCATTCTTTGATGCAGAAGGAGTTATAAATAAAGACTATAGATATACTCTAATTGAAAATGGTGTTGTTGTGACACCCTATACAGATAAAAAAACAGCTAAAAAATATAATCTAGATTTAACCGGAGCTGCAACTAGCGAATATGACGGAGTACCTACATTGGGAATTCCAGAATTGAAAATTAAAGAATCAGAAAAAACTGCCAAGGAATTGTTGGGCGGTGAAATGGGAATCTTCGTACTAATGGCCTCAGGTGGAGACTTTACCCCTGAAGGGAATTTTGGGACTCCTGTGCAATTGGCCTTTTTGTTTGATGGAGAAAAATTTGTAGGAAGACTTCCTGAACTAAATGTATCTTCAAATGTCTTTGATATGTTTGGAAATTCTTTTAGAGGTGTAAGCAAAAACACTATAAGTCCTGTTTTAAATAGCAGATTCTTAATAATGGATATGAAAGTATCGGAAATATAAGCTGTCTTTTAAAAAAATATCTTAGTGCAAAGCACTAAGATATTTTTTTATTTATGGTATCCCATATGTTTTCTCCAAACTTATTTTATAGATTCTGCAATCCTTATTAATTCTGCTCTAGTGATTTCCCCTCTACCTAATATATTATAAAGTACACCATTAGCTTCCCAAGCAATATCCCTATCATCAGATATAATAGTATCTACACCATTAATTTTTACTTCTTCAACCTTATTTGCACCTGTTACATACCCAGTTTCTTCATCAGCAAATCTCTGTTGCATAAAAATATACTTTCCTGTTTTCTCATTTGTAAAATATAAATCAATATACTTACTATTTTCAACAGTACCATCTTCATCCTTATACAATTCTGCTCTATCAAATGTAAAACCATCTGGTAAATAGCTTGGAAGTATAACATTAAAACAAGTATAGTCATTTAATTCATTAGAATCTTTAACTACTAAATACTCTTCTTCCCTCATCTTCTCGTCTTCAGCTACAGTTATTATCTCTCCATTTGAACCAATATAAGCAATTTCTTCACCATCAACAGTATATATTTTCTGTAGCTTATCTACTGAAAGCTCTTCTACTGGCTTTCCATCTTTATCAAATATCTTACCTTTCAATTCAGCTGGAACAGGGCATGATTTTACATCTGAAGGCTCTTCTTGCACTATTGTTATATGCCCAAGAGATATTGTCTTTACTATTTTATTTACAAAATCCTGTGCAAAGGATGTTTGCATTATAGAAAAACCTAATATACACACCAATGCAAAAGATGCAACTTTAGCAACATTATGTCTGGTTTTATTTGATTTTTTCACATTATCCTCTCCTCTATACTTATTAATATTTTTTAAAGTTTTATTAAATACTTCTTCTTTGTTGCTATTTTTACTAAAATCATTATCTGTTAATTTTTTACCTAGTTCTAATAGTTCATTGTATTCTTCTGATTGTACTTTTTTTGACCTTTCTATTCCATTAGCATAAGCATCCATCTCTTTAGAAAACATACCTTCAATATTTCTTTTATTCATATATATCCTCTCTTTCCAATTCACTTTTTAACTTTCTCATAGTACGGTAAAGTATCACTCCAACATTACTTTCAGTAAGCTCTAATATCTCTGCAATTTCAATGTTTTTTAAATTCGCACCAAATTTAAGTGCCACAATATTCCTTTCTCTCATATCCAAAGTATTTAAAGCCCTTAAAAGTTTGTCATTTGTTTCTGCTATTTCTAATACATCTTCTGGAGTTTTCCCCTTTGATACCAAATTTTTAATTGTATCAAGAGAAAAAAACTTATGCTTTTTAAAACTTCTATAATAATCATTTACTACGTTCCTAGCTATAGCAAATAGCCATACTTCAAATGGAGATTTATTTTCAGAATATGTGCTTATTTTCATCATTACCTTTTCAAACACCTGACTAGTCAGATCTTCTGTTGTGTATTGACAACCAACCCTATAATATATAAAGTTATAAACTCTTTTGTAGTAGGTTTCAAAAATGTAAGCTAGGTCTTTTTGTTCATATGAATCTTCTCTAGTTTCCTTTTTGTCCAAAGAATTGATCAAAGTAAGCTGCTGCATCTTTTTAAAATCCTCCTTTAAAATCCTCCTTAACTCTCTACTTGGCACCAAGTATTTTAACTTACTCATATGTTAATACGAAAATTTTTAGGTTTCATTACATATATTATGAATAAAAAAAGATTTCAAGTTTGACCTTGAAATCTTTTTTTATTCACTATGCTCTTTTAACAAATTCTCCTTCTTTCATTATAACTTCCATTTTTTCAACAGCAATATTATGAATGTCTTCTAATGGATTCCCATCAAGAACAAGTAAATCAGCAAACTTACCATTTTCAAGAGTTCCTGTTATATCATCTATTTTAAGCATTTCAGCACCATTTTTAGTTGCAGCCATTATAGTTTCCATTTCTGTTAGTCCTGATTTGTTAAGTGTATATATTTCAGTAATAGCATATTTGCCATATGGGGTCAAACTACTACAGAAAGAATCAGAACCTACTGTGATTCTAATACCCTTTTTATTGGCATTTTGCAAATTGTCAATAATGCGATTTAGTTCTTTTTCAGCAGTAGTTTTCCCTGGATACTTGTCATGAATTGGTCTATATGGTGGTTCATATACAGTAAACCATTCATAGAAGAATTGAAGAGTCGGACAAAATGTAATATCTTTTTCTTTCATTATTTGGAGACATTCTTCATTTAGTTCTTGACCATGAATGATAGCTGATACTCCAGCCTTACAAGAATTTAGTGCTCCTTCATACCCTTCGGCATGAGACCATACAGGTAGTCCTACCATATTAGCTTCATCAACAACTGCTTGAATTTCTTCCATACAATAATGAGGATCAGCCTTTGCGTCGTGCCTCCATATTCCTCCACCTGTTGACCAAATTTTGATAGCATCTGGATTTTCACGAATTCTTCTTCTCACAGCTTTTCTAAGTTCCCAAGGACCATCTACACGTTCAGCCCAAGGATGAGAAGCATCATTGTATTCTAGTGGCAATCTATGAGAATCTCCATGTCCTGCTGTTCTGCAAAATCCAAGTCCAGAAGTAACTACTCTTGGTCCAGGAATAACACCTGCTTCAATCATATTTCGAATATGTATACCCGAACGAGAAATTTCTCCTACAGATGTAAGTCCATGCTCTAGTGCTTCACGAGCTTGCGCTACAGCAACTATTGTCTTTTGGATAACTGGTTCAAGAACCCAGTCTGAATCATCATCAGTTAGATTTCCACTAAAATGAAGATGAGTATCAATAAGACCTGGCATAATAGTTTTTCCAGTAATATCTATTTTCTCATAATCTTCTCCAAATTCCACCATCGGTCCAGCATATTGAATTTTTTTGTCTTCAACAAGTACCAATGAATTTTTAACTGGTTCTCTTCCAGTACCATCTATCAGTAAACCACCTAAAAATGCAACCTTCTTCATTTTTCTCCCTCCTGCTGTTTCTTGATTTCATTCCAATTTATATTGTACTCTATTTAAGAGTCCTTATCAATAACCTTGTATAGGTATTAAAAGTTAGAAGAAGATGGCATATACCATCTTCTTCTAGTTTCCTGCTACTGTTAAACTATTTAGTTTTATAGAGGGGGAGCCAAAATAGTTCATCATTGGGAAAGAAAATTTAGTATCATTCCCTATAGCAGTTATATTAACTAACAATTTATAGAAATTTCCTGCAATAGTTATTTGGCAAATTGGTTTAGAAATTTGACCTTTCTCTATTAAAAATCCGCTAGAAGACAGTGAAAAATCTCCTGATGTTGGATTGATTCCTGCATGTAGTCCTTGTATGTCTGTAATCATAATTCCCATATCCATAGAATCTATCATATCTTCTAGAGTAGAATCTCCTTTTTCAATATACATATTGGTTGGTAAAACTCCTATAGATCCTTTATGAGAAATTCTAAATCCATTTCCCGTTGATTCTAATCCTTCTTTTTCAGCGGTTTTTGTATTGTGAAGAAAAGTCTTAAGTATTCCCTTCTCAATTATATATTTAGAAAATGTAGGATTGCCTTCATCATCAAAGGTTCTAGAAATCATTCCATTATTAAGTAGAGGATCTTCCACTATATTTAGTAAATCACTACCTACTTTTTCTCCAATCTTGCCTTTCATCATAGATAAATTTCTTTGTACTACATCCCCAAGAAAAACTCGAGACATAGAATTAAATAAATTAGCCACTACATTGTTTCTAAGTATTATTTCATAGTTTCCCGATGCTATAGTTGTAGCTTTAAGCATATTTATACCATCATTTACAGCATCTCTTACTAAAGTATTTTTATATTCATCTGACAAATCATCAATAACCATATATGAATAGCCTGTTTGAACATCTTCTCCATCTTTAGCTACAACAGAAAGATTTAAAATTCCAATACTATATTTATCTTCTAATTCTAATCCCTTTGTATTTTTTATAAATACAGAATTTGTATATTCTTCATAGCTACAATTTTCAACTATGCTTATCCTTTTGTCAAAATTAAGAGCTTCTTTTTCAATAGATTTTAGAAAATCTATTTTTTCTTCTTCTGTATACTTGCTCAATTTATCATTTTTTTCTTTTGCATCTTTGTATTGTTCTTTTGGTTCCGCCAATACTTCAATATATTCTTTTTCATTGCTTTCTGCATATTGAATCAAATTCCCAAGAAGCTCTTCTATAGAATCCTCTTCTATCTTTTCAGTGTAGGAATATCCCATTTTGCCTTTATATATTCCTCTTATAGACAAAGCATTTTCTTCCGCTATGCTGTAACCTTCTAAATTTCCTTCATATATATTTATGTTCATAGAAGAATTCTTCACCATATAAACTTCCATGTCTTCAATTCCACATTCTTTGCCTCTATCAAATATCAATTGGATATCCACTTATGCGTCCTCCCTTCCACCTACAGTCATTGATTTAACTCTGATGGTAGGTTGTCCCGCTCCTATGAATATTGCTCCACTAGCTGCAAAACAATAGCCTTGACCTATTTCTAAATTGTTTCCTACCATATCTACATCTTGGAGAATCTTGCTTCCATTTCCAATGAGAGTAGCACCTCTCACAGGCTTAGTTATCTTGCCATTTTCAATCAGATAGGCCTCTGAAAGGGAAAAATTAAAATCTCCTGTAGCAGGATTTACAGATCCGGCATTTATATATTTTGCAAATAATCCATATTCAGTGCTCTCTATGATTTCCTCTCTCGTACTACTTCCATTATCTATATAGGTATTTGTCATTCTTGAAGTTGGTGCAAATCTATAAGATTGTCTTCTTCCTGAAGCTGTAGACTCCATGCCCATTCTTCTTCCATTTAATTTATCAATCATATAACTTTTTAGGATTCCATTTTGAATAAGAACATTTTTTTGGGTTTTCTTGCCCTCATCATCTACACCAAGAGATCCCCAGGAGTTTTCAATGGAACCATCATCCACCAATGTAACAACATTAGAAGCTATTGGCTCTCCTATTTTATTTGAAAAAACAGATATTCCTTTCGATACAGATGAAGCTTCTAAACTATGACCACAAGCTTCATGAAACATTAGACCACCAAAACCATTATCTACTACAACAGGCATCACTCCTGCAGGACAATAGTCTGCGTGTACCATAGTTTTAGCAGTCCTGGCTGCTTCTCTTGCATAGTCTTCAATATCTATAGTGTCGTAAAACTCCAATCCCATCAAAGCTCCAGGACCTACATAACCAGTTTCCATTTGCCCATTGTACTCCGCTGTCACCAATATCAAAGCCCTTGTTCTGACTCTTTTATCTTCTACAAAAATTCCTTCCGTATTAGCTATAAGCACATTTTGCTCTTGATCCAGATAATTAACTGTCACTTGAGATATTTCATCATCATAATTTTTTGCCGCAGAAGTAGCTCTTTTCATAAGCTCTACCTTATGCTTCATTTTTACATCGCTAGGAAGTATTTTGTACTTGTGAACATTGGGCTCTACCACTTTGTCAAAGTTCACAATCAAGTCTCTCTTATTTCCTTTAATTGCTTTTGACGCTTTTTCCGTAATTTTCATAAGATTGTCCTTTGATAGATCATTTGTATAAACATAAACGCTATTGAGCCCACTAAAAATTCTAATGCCTATACCATAATCTCTGCCACTCATTCCATTTTCAATACAACCTCCAACAGTGGCAATTTCTGTAGTAGCATTGTCTTCTATAAAGACTTCTGCAAAATCACCACCATTGGAAAGTGCCATATAAAAAATATCGTCTATAATAGATTTATTTAACATTTATATCTCTCCTAATCTGTCCGTCCCTAAAAAAGATGACAAGCAACAAAATGATTTTTTTCTATTTCTTTTAGCTCCGGAGTTATTTTCCCGCATATTTCTTTTGCATGAACGCATCTTTTCATAAACTTGCAACCTTCGGGAGTATTGATAGGGCTTGGAACTTCTCCTTCAAGTTTTATCCTATTTCTCTTATCCTCTATCACTGGATCTGGTATAGGAATTGCCGATATCAACGCTTGAGTATAAGGATGCAATGGTTTTTCATACAAATCATGATTGCTGGCTAATTCTACAATTGAGCCAAGATACATTACCCCTACTCTATCAGAAATATGTTTTACCATTGACAAGTCATGAGATATAAACAAATATGTCAAACCTAATTCTCTTTGCAATTTAATCAATAAATTAACTATTTGAGCTTGAATAGATACATCTAATGCAGAAATAGGTTCATCGCATACTATAAACTCTGGTTCCACCGCCAAAGCTCTAGCAATGCCTATCCTCTGTCTTTGACCACCGGAAAGCTCGTGGGGAAATCTAGCACTGTGCTCACTAGTTAAACCAACCTTTCCCAACAAGTTGTCAATCTTTCCTTGTCTTTCCTTGTGGCTTAATTTTATATGAACATCCATACCTTCACCTATAATATCTCCTATAGTCATTCTAGGGTCTAATGAAGCATAGGGATCTTGAAAAATCATTTGAGCACTTTTCTTGAACTTAAGTTTTTCTTCTCTATTCATAGCATGGACATCCATTCCATTGTAATATACATGACCAGCTGTTGCTTGATAAATACCCAATACTGTTCTTCCACAAGTAGTCTTGCCACAACCAGATTCTCCTACCAGTCCAAGAGTTTCACCTTTTTTGATACTAAAACTAACATTGTCTACAGCCTTTAAGGTTCTATCTTTCCCTACAGAAAAATACTTTTTTAAATCTACTACTTCTATTAAATTTTCATTATTCATTTCTTTCACCTCTCAATACCTCTGGCCTTTCTGTTTTAGGAGCATAGGGGTGTTGTAACCAACAAGATAAACTATGAGTATCAGATAATTTTGTTATCTCTGGCTTTTCTTCTAAACATATTTCCATACAATGTTCACATCTTGAACTAAAAGGACAACCTTTTAGAGGAAGTATCAAATCTGGTGGGGTTCCTCCTAATGCGTAAAGTTCTTCTTTACCTTTAGTATCTAATCGTGGAACAGAACTCAACAATGCCCAAGTATAAGGATGCATACTATTTTGAAAAATTTCATCCCTAGTCCCTCTTTCCACAACTTGACCTGCATACATGACTTGAATTTTATCTGCAAAGTTGGCAACAACCCCTAAATCATGGGTTACAAGTATTATAGCCGTTTCAAAATCTTTCTTTAATTCTTTCAACAAATCTAATATTTGTGCTTGTATAGTCACATCTAAAGCTGTTGTAGGTTCATCGGCTATTAATATTTTAGGATTGCAAGATAGGGCAATAGCTATCATAACCCTTTGCCTCATTCCACCTGAAAGTTGATGAGGAAAACTCTTTATCCTTTCACTTGCATTTGGTATATTTACCAATTCCAAAAGCCTTATAGCCTCTTTTTCCGCTTCTTTTTTATTCAACTTTTTATGAATCCTTAAACTTTCCATAATTTGATTACCTATAGTCATAGTTGGATTTAAAGAAGTCATCGGGTCTTGAAAAATCATACTTACATCTTCTCCTCTAAAGGAGCTAAGTCTTTTTTTAGACATCTTTAAAACATCTTCACCATTAAATATAATTTCTGACCCCTTCTTAATTTCAGCTGGAGGAACTTTTAACAATCTCATTATGGCTTTTGCCGTTACAGTTTTCCCACAACCAGATTCACCAACCAATGCCAAAGTTTCACCTTTATCTAAATCAAAATCAACACCTCTTACAGCTCTAACTTCTCCTGCATAGGTATGAAAAGAAATTTTCAAATTTTTCACTTCTAAAACTTTTTCCACTATTATCCCTCCTTGTTATTGACGTAATTTTGGATCTAGTGCATCTCTAAGTCCATCACCTAAAAGTGTAAATGACAACATAGTTAAAGCAATCATTAAAGAAGGGAAAAACATCTGATGAGGATAGAAGATAAAGTTCTGTTGTGCCGCTGAAGCTAATGCACCCCAAGAAGTATTTGGAGGCTGTACTCCGAGCCCTATATATGACAAAAATGTTTCAGCAAAAATATATCCTGGAATATCGAAAGTTATAGCAACTATAACAATTCCAAGAACATTAGGTATAAGATGTCTAGTGATTATCTTCCAAGGACTAACTCCCAATGTTTCTGCTGCCATTATATATTCTTGTTGTTTTACTTGTAGCATTTGACCTCTAACCAATCTTGCCATGCCACACCATCCAGTCAAAGTTAAAGATAAAATCATAGTTCCTAAACTTCTAGATTCAGTCACTATTGAAATAAGAATGACTACAATTAAATAAGGAATACTAATGAGTATTTCTACAATTCTCATCATAATATTATCTACTTTCCCACCAAAATAAGCTGCAATTCCTCCATATATGCAACCAATTACAGTATCTATAATTGCACCTAAAATACCAATAACCATGGAAATTCTACCTGCCTGCCAAACTCTTGAAAAAACGTCCCTTCCCAATTCATCAGTACCAAACCAATGTTCACTATTAGGCTTCATATTCACCTTTGAAGGATCTACCGTTTTGTAAGAATATCCATTTAAATGAGGTCCTATTACTGTCATTACCACTAAAGTCAATAAAATAATAATTGATAACATAGCCACTTTATTTGTCTTAAGTCTTCTCCATGCATCTTGCCAATATCCCATTCTAGGTCTTGCCATTTTATCTCCCCTAGAAACATCCATTGGCACTTTTTTAAATTTATCCTTAGAAATTTCTTCCATACATCTATCCTCCTACTTATCATTTGAAACTCTTATTCTTGGATCTACTACTCCATACAATAAATCAACCACTAATTGTGAAAATACAAATAATGCTGCAAAGAAAATTGTAGTACCTATTATCATAGTATAGTCTCTATCATTGATAGCGCTTACATAATAAAATCCAAGTCCTGGAATTCCAAATATTTTCTCTATAACAAAAGAACCTGTAAAAATTCCAGCTATTTGGGGTCCTAAGATAGTAATAGCAGGTAAAATAGCATTTCTAAATACATGCTTTCTAACCACATTAAAAGGACTAACTCCTTTAGCTTGAGCCGTAAGAATATAATCTTGATTGATTACTTCAAGTACATTAGAACGCATATATCTAGCATAAGTTGCTATAGACCCAAAACACATAGCAATTGTAGGAAGTATCGTATATTTAAACTCTCCCCAACCAAATGTCGGCAACAACTCAAGCTTTACAGTAAATACATACTGAAGTAATGCAGCTATAATAAACACTGGCACCGTAACTCCAACTATAGCAACAAACATAACTAAATAATCTGGCCATCTATTCCTGTTTAAAGCTGCAACTATACCTAAAACAATTCCTATCATAACTCCTATAAATAACGCCTGAAAACCCAATTTTCCTGATATTCTCGCATGTTTCAATATAGTATCCGTAACAGGTCTACCAGGATATCTTAAAGACTCACCGAAATCTCCTTTTGTAAAAACATTTTTTAAAAACTTTCCATATTGAACTACAACTGGTTTGTCTAATCCATATTTCTCATAATAATTGAGTCTAATTTGTTCTGGCAATTTTTTAGCCATATGTGCTAATGGATCCCCAGGTATACTATGCATTAAAAAAAACGTCAATGTCATAATGATAAATAGGGTAAGAAACATATAGCCAATTCTCTTTACAATATATTTACCCATTGCAATTCTCCTTCCTGTTTGCTATAAGATAGCAGTTTGTAAACTAAATTCACAAACTGCTATCCATTTTCCAAACTATTATCTTCCTTGAGTATATCCGTATTTATATCCTGAAGTACCAAATGGAGTAACTCCTAAACCATTAACATATTTATATTTAAATACATTAGATCTTGGATATACTGTTGGTGCCAATACAGATTCATCGTATAACAATATTTTTTCAGCTTCAGTATAATATTCTAAGCGTTTTTCAGCATCCATTTCCTTAGACGCTAAACTTATAAGTTCATCATATCTAGCATTGGACCAACCTGTTTGAATTGCTCCTGAATCAGATTTCAACAAGCTAAGCAATGATATAGGATCATTGAACTCTGCTCCCCAAGCCATATAGCCAATTTGGAATTCACCTTTTTCTACCATGGATGAAAATACTGGCCATTCAACAAATTCTACTTCAAAGTTAATTCCAAGATTTTCATTGTACATTTGTTGTACATATTCTCCATAAGTTCTAAACCATTGATCAGTTGAACCTAGAGTCATCTTCACAGTAAGTTTAGATGTATCCGTATCCATTCCTAGCTCCTCTAGACCTTTAACTAAAAGAGCTTTGGGATCTTTGTTTTCTTCCGCTAATTTCTTTAGTGGTTCTTCAACTAAAGTTCTATACTCATTATCTTCAACTGATATACTTGGAGATACCCAACCATATGCTGGAACATTGATTCCATGGAATATAACATCTGCCAATTCTTCTCTATCTATAGCTAGAGAAAAGGCCTTTCTCACATTGGCATTTTTGAATAACTCATCTTGAGTATTAAAAAACATAAAAAATGTGCTTGGATTAATTACTTCAAGTTGTTCTAAATCCTTATTTCCTTTAAATCTCTCTATCCATTCTGGTTTGCCAACACCTGTTGAATCTATAGAACCATTTGCTAAAGAATTGTAAATAGCATTTTCATCAGAAAGTATTTTAACATTTATATTGTTCAATTTAACTTTATCTGCATCCCAGTAATTTTCATTTTTTGCTAAAACCATTTCACTATTGTGTGCCCAATTTGATATAATGAATGGTCCATTATATACTAAAGTATCAATTTCTGAACCATATTTATCTCCATGTTTTTCTACCATATCTTGCCTTTGTGGCAACATAACTCTTTGATAAGTTAATTGCAAGAAATATGGTGTAGGAGATTCAAGGGTTATCTCAAGAGTTTTGTCATCAAGAGATTTTACCCCTAATTCTTCTACTGGCAATTCTCCACTATTTACTTTTGCCGCATTTTTTATAGGAGCCAATAAATAAGCATATGGTGCAGCTGTATCTGGTTTTAATGTTCTTTTGATGCCATATTCATAATCTTGAGCTCTAACTGGTTCTCCATCAGACCATTTTGCGTCTCTTATTTTGAAAGTCCATACAGTACCATCTTCATTGTGTTCCCAGCCTTCAGCACCTGCTGGAGCTAAAACGTTTTTTAAATCCTTGTCCTCTTCTAATCTAGTAAGTGGTTCAAGTACATTGTTTAAAATTCCATTTGAATAGGAATCCGCACCTTTAGAAGCGTCCAATGTACTAGGTTCAGCACTCATGATAAGATTTAAGTATTGTTCACTGTCAATTTCTTGTTCTACTGCCTGTCCTTCATCTTTTCTACCTTTATCAACGGTTTTAGACTCTTTTCCACAACCCACAAGAGTTGTTAGAAGCAATGCTAACACAACAACTAAAGATATATACTTCTTAGTTTTCATACATAAAACCTCCTAATTTTTTATAAAATTATAAAACTGTAAAACTACGAAAAATAACATCTTAAACCTTGATGCTTAGTCCTCTAACTCCACTTTGTTAGACTTTTAACTATAGATATTATTTATAGTCCATGATTATAGTATAGAAAATCTTCTAATATTAGTCAATAATTTTCTAACTAAACATTAGAAAATTATCTAATACTTATATTTAAATTATTCACTTATGGATTTCTTTGTGCTAGTATATATGTAAAGAATGGGGGTAGATGTTTTGGACTATGAAATAGAATACAACAAAGCCATCGAATTTATAAATGCCATATTTAAATATTCAAGTAGCAAGCAACAACAATCTGTGTGGAATAGTAAGACTTTGCAAAATGACCCAGCAAAAGGGCTTCTGGATTTTTCTCCTAGCAAAGAAGTAAAAAGTTGGCTTAAATATGTGGATGTTCATATTTCACCTTTTTTAAGAAATGACATCGTTTTTATAGCAGGAAAAACTATCAATTTGTTAGATGTTTGCTTTGAATTAATCATAAAAAGCGATCTAAAAGAACCCTGTGAATTAATTGAAACATTGAAAAAATTAAATAGTTCAACCCTTGTTGAACTGATCTATGAAAAATATGATTCCAATGTAAGTATAGAAAGTGATGATAGGATAATAAAAAATGCTCTAACCGAGATTTCCGATGAGGAAATGTCTTCTATTTTCATACAAGTAAAAAATCATTCCGAAGAATACAAGGCAAAAGTAATAAAAATATTTGAAGAATTTTATAAATTGTATTACAAACCTTTTGAAGATAAAGTATATGTTTTTATGGAAGAAAGATGCAAAAAACACAACAAGATATTTAAAAAAGATCCTGTAAATTTTTTAAATACTATTGGATTAGGAGATTATTCAAAGTTAATAATCGAAAAAAAGAAATTTAGGATTTTGGTTAGCTTTTATATTGACTTAGGAGTATTTCATTTCAATGTTGATAACAATTTTATTATGCTATTTGGACATACTGTAGAACATAGATTTGACAACAAGCTTACTCGTGAAAAATGTAAAGCTTTATTTAAAGCTCTTTCTGATGAAACAAGATTAGATATAATAAAAATCACCAGTCAACGTCCTTGGTATAATAAAGAGTTGGCAGATTACTTTGATTTATCTACAGCTACTTTATCCTATCATTTGAATTTACTACTTGATCTAGGAATACTTAATTTCGAGCCTAGCGTCAACAATAGATATTATTACACAACAGATAAGGAAAATTTAAAAGCATTGTTCGATATGGCTTTAAATGAAATAATTGAGTAAATATAAAAGGGAATCCCTTTAAGATTCCCTTTATTCCATCAATTCATAGTGACTATTCATGATTGGATATTTCAAAGTATCTAATACTCTTTCTAAAAGCACTCCCTCTCTTTCAGAATATCCAAATCCATAGCTTGCTCTGATTGCACTTGTAATGAATTGAGCCGCTCTATCCAAAGCCATAGGCAAGCTATCTCCTGTGAGTAAGCTCCCAACTAATACTGATGTAAATGCATCTCCTGTACCTGGATATTTGACAGGAATATACTTACAGCTCACTTTCCAAAACTTATTATTTGTATTATCATAAGCTATAACATCAGTATTGTTTTCTTTATACTCATCTGGAACAGATGTTATAACAACTATCTCTGGTCCCATGTCTGACAATTCAACCAACCATTCTTTTATTTCATCTTCTCTAACACTACTCACATTAGACTTACCCAACAAATATGCCGCTTCTGTGAAATTGGGAGTTATAATATCTGCTTTTTTTATCAACTGTCTCATCTTTTCTACCATATTCATATCCATGGTTGTATATAAATCTCCATTATCCCCCATGACAGGATCTACTACCATTAGATTGGAAGGACTTTTAAAACTTTCAATAAACTTAAATATTGTATCTATTTGTCTTGGTGAACCTAAAAACCCACTGTATATGCAATCAAAATCTATATTTTCTCTCTTCCAATGATTCATATAGCTTTCCATATGATCAGTTAAATCTACAAATGTAAAATCTTCAAATCCATCAGTTTGAGTAGATAATATTGCCGTTGGAAAAGGGCATACTTGAATACCCATTGTTGAAAGTATAGGCATTATTGTAGTTAAAGATGCTCTGCCAAATCCAGACAAATCATGAATAGCAGCAACTCTTTTCACTGGACTTTTCATTAAAAATTCATCCCCTTAGTAAAAATAGCTCTTTTATTTAATTATAATACATTTTATATTATATCCATAGCCTTTGATCTAAATATAACTTAAAACCAGTAGAAATATTTCTACTGGTTTTTTAAGGTAAATCTTTATAGCAAAGATACCAATCTACACAACATAGACCTTCTTCGCCTTCTACTCTTCTTAAAAGTTCTTCATATGTTTGTGGCGCAGGTACAACAACTGGTTGACCAGGATACCAATTAGCTGGTGTTGCAACTTTTGCCATATCGGAGGTCTGCAGAGCAATTAAAAGTCGAAGCATTTCATTGGTATTTCTGCCATTAGTCAATGGATAGATGAGTATCGCCCTAATTATTTGGTTCGGGTCTATAAAAAATACATTTCTTACTGTTGTTGTAGACCCAGTAACGGGAGAAAACATACCATACATTCTTGATATACTGCCATCTCTATCTGAAATTATTGGAAAAGGTATTTGAACTCCTGTATTTTGATAGATATTATAAACCCATGCCAAGTGAGAAGAATTGCTATCTATACTAAGTCCCAAGAGTACAGCATTCCTGTCCATAAAACAATTATATTGCTTTGCCAAAGCAATAAATTCAGTAGTTCAGACAGGAGTAAAATCCCCCGGATGAGAAAACAAAACTACCCATTTGCCTTTAAAGTCTGAAAGTTTTATTGGTCCAAAGGTTGTTTGGGCTGAAAAGTCAGGAGCTTTCATCCCTATCTTTAAACAATTATCTCCATTCATTAAATTCACCACCATAAAATATTTTATAATCTATCACTATATAATATGTTTGTCATCATCGGGCGGTGAAATATTGATGTTTACTCTCTCCTTAACTGTTCTACCCTATCCTTGATATTGTATGGAACCAAGGTTTTTTGTGCATAGGTAAGACCATCGTATTCACTGATTATTTCCGTTACCTCGAATATATCATCCTCTGCAACCTCATCAACTTTATTGCTTAATTGCAAAGCCTTGTACAAATCCTCTTGTGATGGTACTGCTGTTTTATATAAATCGTTTAAATAATCTCTTACAATTGAAATACCATAGTCTCTATTTGGAGCCCAAAGTCCTCCTAAGTCTTCTACATACTGTATTGTTCCTGCCCATTTTACCGTATTAGTTTTGTACCATCTAGGATGAGGTTCTCCTATTGGAGCAACTCCACAGTAAATACCCATATGGTTGAAATGTCCTCTCACGCCGTCCTCTGGTGTAAGAAAAATTTCATGATCTTCAGTTCTATCGCCTATTGGGTTGAGTATTTTTATTCCAGCCCAATTATTCATCTCTGGTCTCACTGCCCCAGTATATTTCCCAAAATTAGTTTCTTTGGCTGCTTGTATATATAATATTTCTGGATTCATTCCAGTCAACTCTCCATATTGCCAATAGATAGGAGCTGCATCTACAAATCTCTTATGAGCACCTTTTTTTATAGCCCATGCTTGTCCCTGTTCTACAGTTGCTTTAGTTCTTGACTTGATTGGAATCTTTAAGGATTGAATTTTTCCTTCAACCTTTAAGAGTTTATCAATATCTCCTTGAGGCACATTAACTTTTTCCACATCTGATAAACCGTCAAATAACTTTCTTGCATTTTCAGTCTTTGTTTTAGTTTCTACTGTAATTTCATTGATTTCACTTAGATTTGGTAGTTCTTTAATCAGTTTTATAAATTCTTCATCTTTTGAAATTTGTTTTACTGGTTCAACATAATACCACTCAATATTTGTATTATCTTCTGGTTTAATTTCTGGAGTTTGTATCATATTTTTACTGATATTGGCAAGTATTTTTGCACTTTCTGCTCTTGTTATCTGTTTTTTAGGGCCAAATGTTCCATCTGGATATCCTGTCATATAACCCACATTTTTTATAGCTCCAACATAGCCAAGTGATAAATTATCTATCTCTGAATGGTCCAAAAAATACGATGCAGAAAATATATCTTCCTCTAATCCACAGGTAATTCCTACAATTCTAGCTACCTCTTCACGCGTAATATATGTATTAGGCAAAATATTTTGACCTTCTTTTTCTAGAATATATCCAGCCTTAACTCCTTTGGCTACTTCATCATAGAACCAATTGCCTTTATTTACATCTAAAAAATTTATTTCTGCAGTTTCCGAATATCCCATTATTCCATTGATGATTTTATAAAATTCCGCTTTTTTTATATAATTGTTCGGTTTAAAAGTTCCATCTGGATAACCTTTCATGATATCTTTTTGACTTAAATATAGTATGTCCGCTTTTGCCCAATGATTCACTATATCTGAAGCACCTGCAAAAGAAGTAGTACCATTAGAAAATATCATCAATGACATAAACAGAATAGATAGTATTTTCTTCGTCCTATTTTTCATCAGTTTATTCCCCCATTCGATTTTTGCATTAATATATTTAGATTTTATATCAATTTAAAATAAATTACTATCTAAATGCCTATATTGTCATAATCTTTTAATATATTATTTTCTCCCTATGCTCTTTAGCTCTTCT
The DNA here is from genome assembly GCF_900130025.1 of Sporanaerobacter acetigenes DSM 13106. Taxonomy (NCBI): domain Bacteria; kingdom Bacillati; phylum Bacillota; class Tissierellia; order Tissierellales; family Sporanaerobacteraceae; genus Sporanaerobacter; species Sporanaerobacter acetigenes. The sequence goes on from NZ_FQXR01000013.1 coordinate 45,126, forward strand.
TCTGTTAAATACCTCCATTTCCCTATTGACAAATCCTTTAGCCTTATATTCATGATTCGAATTCGTTTTAAACTTATGACCTTATAGCCGAGTTGACTGCACATTCTTCGAATTTGCCGATTTAATCCTTGAGACAAAATGATTTTAAAAGTTCGGTCATTTATCTTAAATACTTTGCAACTCTTTGTGATTGTGTATTCATTTTTAACTGGATTGTAAACTTTAACTCCTCTAGACATATTTCTCATAAATGAAGAAGTAATTTTTTTATTAACCGTCACAATATATTCTTTTTCATGATTATTTTCTTCTCTTAAAATTTCATTTACAACACTGCCATCACTTGTAAGAAGAATCAAACCTTCTGAATCCTTGTCGAGTCTTCCGATTGGGAAAATTCTTTCAGGATAATTTACAAAATCTATGATATTTCCCTTCACATGTCTTTCAGTTGTACAAATGATACCCACTGGTTTGTTCAGAGCAATATATACATAGTCTTTCTTTTCCTCTAACAGTTTCCCATTCACTTCAACTTTATCATCTGGTTTCACTATATATCCAAGCTCTGCAATTTGGCCATTAACGTTCACCTTTTTTTGCTTAATTAATTCATCAGCTTCTCTCCTAGAACAAAGCCCCGTTGAACTAATAAAATTGTTCAGTCTCATACTATCTCCTTTCCAATAAATCAACAAATTTTTCTGAAGCAGGAGAAAGAGATACACTTTTCAAAGAACAAACTCCTATACTTCTCTTTGGTATCTCTTCAATTGTTTGCACTTCATACAATACTCCCGCTTGTAGATATTCTTGTGAAAATTCTCGTATGACACATGATACGCCTAAATTAATTTTTGCAAATTCTAACAACAATTCATGAGAACCAAGTTCAATTTCTGGTTTAATTCTAATACCTTTAGATAAAATATATTTTTCTACATATTGTCTTGAATTTGACTTAGGTTCAAGTAGTATAAGTGGAAATTTTGCTATCTCCTCCAGTGTCAAAGGTGTAGATAAATTTTTCTTATATTTTTCCCCATATACAAAGACATCATGAATTTCTATCAATTCTTTTACTTCTAAAGAAGAATCCTTAATAGGTAAATTGCATATTGCAATATCAACTTCTCCAGATTTTAAAAGTGTACAAAGTTCGAGCGTTGTACGATTCACGACTTTTAGCTTAATATTTGGATATCCATTGTGAAACTTTTCCAAATAAGGTAACAAAAAATAGCGTGAAATAGTATCTCCAACACCTATTTTCAATTCACCCACCATTAAATTTTTAGATTCCTGTACCTTTTTTTCTCCTACACTTATTAAGTTCATAGCTGAATTTGCATATTCAAACAATATTTGACCTTCATTTGTAAGTATAACACCCTTAGGAGTTCTGGTGAAAAGCCGCATTCCAAGTTCTTCTTCAAGTTGCATGATTGCCTGACTGACAGCTGGTTGAGTCATAAAAAGCACTTTTGCAGCTTTTGAAAAACTTTCACATTTGGCTACCTCACAAAAAATTTTATATAAATCCAATCTAACAGACATATAAGCACTCCTTATATTTAGCATTCTTCTAATTTATTTTACTTATATCATAAGATATTATATATTTCAAGCAATATTACATATGTCCCCCAAAATAATCAAAATATAAATTCATGAATAAATTTTTTCAAATCTACTAAATACTATGCTTATATAATATAAAAACAAGGAGGTTTTTTTCATGACAAGATTTACATTACCTAGGGATTTATATTTTGGAAGTGGTGCTTTAAATGAATTAAAAAATCTTAAAGATCATAAAAAAGCCATTGTTGTTTCTGGCGGTTCTTCTATGGAAAAATTCGGATTCTTATCTAAAGTCGAAAATATATTAAAAAAAAATAGATTAGAAGTAATGTTTTTTAAAGGTATAGAACCAGATCCTTCTGTAGATACAGTCATGAAAGGTGCTGAAAAATTTAAAGAATTTGAACCTGATGTCATAATTGCCATAGGTGGAGGCTCAACTATAGATGCAGCTAAAGCCATGTGGGTATTTTATGAACATCCAGAAAAGACTTTTGATGATATAAAGGATCCTTTTACTATTCCAAAACTTAGAAATAAAGCGATCTTTGTAGCTATTCCATCAACCAGCGGTACAGCTACTGAAGTTACAGCCTTTTCTGTCATTACTGACTATTCCACAAAAATAAAGTATCCTCTTGCAGACTTTGAAATAACTCCTGATATCGCTATATTGGATACTGACATTCCTCAGACCATGACTCCTAAATTAGTGGCATTCACTGGTATGGATGCACTCACTCACGCTATAGAAGCCTATGTAGCCTCTAACAGATCAAACTTCTCCGATCCATTGGCTAGGGAAGCTATTCTAATGATCTATGACAATATTGTAGATTCTTACAATGGAAACGTAGAGGCAAGAGGAGAAATGCATATTGCTCAATGTTTAGCAGGCATGGCTTTTAGCAACGCACTTTTAGGTATCACTCACAGTTTAGCTCACAAAATAGGAGCTCAATATAATATACCTCATGGAGGATGCAATGCTATATTGCTACCCTATGTAATACAATTTAATTCAAAAATTTCATCAAATCGTTATGCAGATTTAGCATATATGTTGGGATTGCAGGGAAAATCAGAAAAACAATTAACACATTCACTAGTAGAATCCATAAACTACTTAAATACAAATTTAAATATTCCATCTACATTAAAAGAAATGGGTGTAAAAGAAGAAATATTTAAAACTACATTGGACTATATATCTGAAAATGCAGTATTAGACCCATGTACATCTTCAAATCCCAGAAAAACATCAAAAGAAGAAATGAAAAAAATATTGGAGTGCGCTTATTATGGAAAACAAGTAACTTTCTAATTCATATATACTTAGCGCTTCCATAAAAATAGCTAGTAGATATTGATATCTACTAGCTATTTTTATTATTCCAAAGTTTCTACTTTCATTAAAATTTAAGCTTTTTTAGAGCATCTGCAAGATCTGTATTTATTGCTTCATTTTTAAATTTATTTTGCTCTTTTAAGTACTTTGATACTTCTTTTTTAGAAACTGAATTTTTCTCTTTTTTTCTCCTCTCATTGAAAGAAGATAGTTTTTCTCTATATCCACAGCTACATACAAATATTTGTCCTTCTCCTTCTCCACGCAATTCTAGCTTTTTATGACAATTAGGACATCTGGCATTAGTCACTTTAGATATATTTTTTCTATAACCACATTCTCTATCTTGACAAACAAGCATCTTGCCTTTTTTCCCTTTCACTTCAAGCATATACTTTCCGCATTGTGGACATTTAACCCTTGATATATTGTCATGTCTAAAAGTTTCATCGCTATTTTTTATTTCATTTGTAATATCTTTTGAATAAATTTCCATTTCTTCTATGAAAGTATTCTTTCTGAGTTTCCCTTTTGCAATAGCTTCCAATTTTTGCTCCCATTCTGCTGTTAAAGCTGGAGACTTCAAGTCTTCAGGAACCAACCCAAGAAGTTGCTTTCCCTTTCCAGTAATATAAATATCCTTCCCTCTCTTTTCAATTAAGAAGTTGTTAAACAATTTTTCAATAATGTCTGCTCTTGTAGCTACTGTACCAATTCCTCCAGTTTCTCCAATTATTTTAATCAAATCTTTGCTTTCATTTGCCATGTATTTTGATGGGTTCTCCATAGCAGACAAAAGTGTTCCTTCAGTGAATGGTGCTGGCGGTTTGGTATGTCCCTTAGTCTTTATAATAGAATTCACCTTCAAAACATCGCCTTTATTTATATTAGGTAAAAGTTGTTCCGGTGTATCTTCTTGAACATCATCATCCTCATAATTGTTCGCGTATACTTCTTTCCACCCTTGAGCTAATACTCTTTTCCCTTTTGCGAAAAAATTCTCATCTCCGATTTTAGCCTTAATAGTTGTTTGCTCAAATTCAAAAGGAGGATATAGTACTGCCATAAAACGCTTCACAACTAAATCATATATTTTTCTTTCCCTTTCATTCAATTTACTGAGCGGTACTCTCTCTTCTGTTGGTATGATAGCATGATGATCTGATACCTTGCTGTCATCAACAAAAGACTTATTTGCAACAATAGGTTTCTTTAAAATCCTTGAAGCCATTGACTGATATGGTCCAATTCCACAAGCTTTAATTCTTTCACCTAAAGTATCCACTATGTCTGAAGTTAAATATCTAGAATCTGTCCTTGGATATGTGAGTATTTTATGAGTTTCATAGAGCCTTTGCATTACAGACAAAGTTTCTTTTGCAGAATATCCAAAAATTTTATTCGCATCTCTCTGAAGCTCTGTCAAATCATACAATCTAGGAGAATAACTTTTTTTATAAGTTTTCTCTACATCATAAACCTGTGCATCTTTTTTCTCAATTGAAGCAAGTATTTTATCACATTTTTTCTCATCAAATGTTCTTATATCTTTTGTGTGGTTATCTTGCCATACTAATTTTAAATCCTTAGTCGTAGCAACAATACCATAAAACTCTTTTTCTTTAAAGTTCTTAATTTCCTCTTCTCTTTTGGCAACCATGAAAAGAGTGGGCGTTTGAACTCTACCACAAGAAAGTTGAGCATTGTACTTGCAAGTCAAAGCACGAGTAGCATTTATCCCTACAATCCAATCTGCCTCAGCTCGAGCTACAGCTGATGCATAAAGATTTTCATATTCTTTCCCATCTCTCAGTTTGTTAAATCCATCTCTAATAGCTTTGTCTGTAACAGAAGAAATCCAAAGTCTTTTGATAGGTTTCCTTATATTAGCTTTTTCAATGATCCACCTTGCAACAAGTTCCCCTTCTCTACCTGCATCAGTTGCAATAACAATTTGTGATACATCTTTCCTGTTCATTTGCTCTTTAACAATATAAAACTGCTTTTGGGTTTGTTTAATGACGACTAATTTCATATGAGATGGAAGTATTGGCAAATCTTCAATTCTCCATGATTTATAACTTTTGTTGTATTCTTCAGGGTCTGCAAGTGTGACTAAATGACCCAATGCCCAAGTAACAATATATTTATCTCCTTCTAGGTATCCATTACCTTTTTTGTTGCATTTCAATACTCTGGCTATATCTCTCCCAACAGATGGCTTTTCCGCTAATACTAATATTTTATTCATTTCTTCATCCTTTCAAATATCTATATTTATTTTTTAATTTTTTTGTTCCTCTATCTTTTCAACCAATTCATTCAAATAAACCCATCTTTCCATCTTTTTATCTAATTCAGAATTTAAATTGTCCTTTTCTTCAAGCAACTCTTGTAAAAGTAAATAGTCCGTAGAAGCTCCTTCTATTTTTTCATCAATTTCACGAATTTTATCTTCAAGTTCTAAAATGATTCCATCTATTTCCTCGTACTCTCTCTGTTCTTTATAGGATAATTTTAAAGGCTTGTTCTCCGCCTTTAGTTTTTCTTTTTTAGGAACTTTTTTAGTCTCCTTGTTGATTTCTTGTTTCTTGTCCTTAACATTTTGTTTGAGACTCCAGTAGTTTCCTGTGTATTGAACTATTTTCCCATCTCCTTCAAACACAAAAATTTTATCTACTACTTTATCTAGAAAATATCTATCATGAGAAACTACAACAACTGCTCCTGAAAATTCTTCAAGATAATCCTCTAAAATAGTGAGGGTTTCTATATCCAAATCATTCGTTGGCTCATCTAGCAACAATACATTTGGCGCTTCCATGAGAACTCTAAGCAAATGGAGTCTTCTTTTTTCTCCTCCAGATAGTTTTCCTATTAGAGTCCATTGTACTGCCGGTGGAAACAAGAATTTCTCCAACATTTGAGAAGCACTGATTTTAGCCCCATCTGATGTTGTTATATAATCTGAACCTTCCTTGACATAATCTATAACTCTCATATTGTCATCTATATGATAAGTTTCTTGGGAATACAATCCTATCTTTACCGTATCCCCCACATCTACTTTTCCCATATCAGGATCAAGTTTCTTTGCCATAATATTTATAAGGGTAGACTTACCGCCACCATTTGGCCCTAATATTCCAATCCTGTCATTTTTCAATAAAATATAATCAAAATCATCTATTACTTTTTTATCATCAAAAGATTTACTTATATGATCAATTTCTATTACTTTTTTGCCAAGCCGTCTACTTCCTACTGATATTTCAAGCTTTTCATCAGGTAAATCCCCTACTTTTTCATTTAGTTCATTAAAACGCCCTATTCTAGCTTTTTGCTTTGTAGAACGGGCCTTTGCACCTTGTTTCATCCAAGCTAACTCTTTTCTGAGTAAACTTTGTCTTTTTTTCTCACTGGCAACTTTCATCTCTTCTCTTTCCAGCTTCTTCTCAAGATAATTGTTATAATTTCCTTCATAGGAATAAAGATTGCCATTATCAAGCTCAATAATTTTGTTAACTACCATATCCAAAAAATATCTATCATGAGTTATCATGAGTAGTGCACCTTTCCTTTTGCCAAGGTATTCCTCTAGCCATTCTATTGTATCATTGTCAAGATGATTTGTTGGCTCGTCCAGTATAAGTAACTCTGACGGATTTATCAAAGCACTGGCCAGTGCAATTCTCTTTTTTTGTCCTCCTGATAAACATTCTACTTTCGCCTTAAAATCTGATATACCAAGCTTTGTCAATACAGCTTTTGCCTCATTTTCTAAATTCCAAAGATTCATTGCATCCATTTCATTGGTAAGCTTAAGTAGTTCTTCACTTGATGTATTGGTACTACTTATAGCCTCATGATATTGCCTAATCAATATCATGTTTTTAGAATTACCTTTAAAAACTTGTTCTTCTACAGTAGCATTGGGATCAAAAGAAATTTTTTGAGGAAGATATTCTATTCTAACCGAACTCCCTTTGACAACTGCGCCTTCATCTGCTTCTTCCATCCCTGCAATTATCTTCAAAAGCGTAGTTTTACCAGTACCATTTATACCTATGAGACCAATTTTATCTCCCTCATTTATCCCTAAATTTATATTTTTAAACAATTGTTTCTCATTATAGCTTTTTGAAATGTTTTCTACATTTAATAAATTCATGTTTTTCCCCTTCTATAATCTTTCTTTAATTACAACAAATATTATAACACATTAGCATATTTCTTAGCATTAACTGGTTTTTAATGTCCCTATCCATTTATACATTTTTTCACTAATATATGGCTATTATAACTTATATAAATAACAGTTTTATTATATAATCGTTGCAAATAAATTGGTATAAGTGCAGCTTATATTAAGTATTATATCTATTTATTTTACTTATACCCTGAAATAGCATATATTATAATTGAAAGATGATTCTTGAGTTTAAAATAAAACTTTAAGGAGTGATTTAAATGGAAAGAATGGTTGGAACTGTTGCTAGGGGGCTTCGTGCTCCAATTGTAAAAAAAGGAGATAATATAGTCGATGTAGTTGTAGATACTGTATTGAAAGCTTCAGAAGCAGAAAATTTTTCTATAGATGATAAGGACATAGTTGCTGTAACTGAATCTGTAGTTGCTCGTACTCAGGGAAACTATGCAAATATAGATGATATTGCAAAAGATATACATGAAAAATTTGGTGAAGATTCTATTGGCATTATATTTCCTATTTTAAGTCGTAACCGTTTTGCCATTTGTCTTCGTGGAATTGCAAAAGGAACTAAAAAAATCGTATTAATGCTTAGCTATCCATCTGATGAAGTAGGAAATCATTTAGTTGATATGGATTCACTTGATAAAAGAGGAGTAAACCCTTGGACAGATGTCTTAACAGAAAGCCAATTTCGAGAACTTTTTGGATACAATAAACATCCCTTTACTGGTGTAGACTATATTGAATATTATAAATCTCTAATCGAAGAACATGGAACCGAATGCCAAATTGTCTTCTCAAACAATCCAAAGACTATTTTAAATTACACAAAAAATGTTCTTACCTGTGATATCCATTCAAGATTTAGAACCAAAAGAATATTAAAAGAGAACGGTGGAGAAAAAATTTATAGCCTTGATGAAATCCTAACGACATCTATTGATGGAAGTGGATATAATGAAAAATATGGACTTTTAGGTTCAAATAAAGCAACAGAAGAAAGTATCAAACTTTTCCCAAGAGATTGCCAACCTATTGTAGATAATATTCAAGCTATCCTTAAAGAAAAAACAGGAAAAAATGTTGAAGTTATGATTTATGGTGATGGTGCATTTAAAGACCCTGTAGGAAAGATTTGGGAACTAGCTGATCCTATTGTATCCCCTGCTTATACAGTTGGTTTGGAAGGAACTCCTAATGAAATAAAGATAAAATATCTTGCAGATAACAATTTTCCTAATTTAAAGGGCGAAGAACTTAAACGTGCTATCTCCCAATATATTGAAAACAAAGAATCAAATTTAGTAGGCAATATGGAATCTCAAGGAACTACTCCTAGAAGGCTTACTGACCTTATAGGTTCTCTTTGTGATTTAACTTCAGGAAGTGGAGATAAAGGTACACCTATTGTATATATCAAGGGCTATTTTGACAATTATACAAAATAAATTAGGGCGACTAAAAATCGCCCTAATTTATTTTTCCTTTAAACTATTTTGCTATAGGATATATTACTTTCATAGTAAAATATTCAACCCAATCAGTTGAAACTACTATCTTATATTTTCCAATTGCTGAAGCATCATAGGAAATTGAATTGGTCCCTTTGGCAACCATATTTCCAGATGAATCATATAGTTTCATAGATAAATCTGATCCAAAGTACATATCTGACAATTCAACTGTTATTTTACCAGTTGCAGTAACATCAATATCTTTTTCATATGAACCCCACCAAGAAGCAGAGCCAGAATAAGTTTCTGTAACATATTCAGTTCCTGGTTCCTCAACTTCATTTTCGACAACAACTGATATTTCTTCAGATATTCCTACATTTCCTGCTGCATCATATGCTTTCACTTGAATTTTATGAGTACCATTTGATACTTTTGTTGTATCCCAATTCATACTATATGGAACCCTTGTACTTGTCCCAATATTTTCTCCATCAACATAAAATTCAACTTTAATTATTCCAATATTGTCATTAGCATCTGCAGTTATGGATACATTGCCATTTACAGTTGCTCCGTTTGATGGAGAGGTTATATTACATATTGGTGCTTCTACGTCTCCGCTTGCTGTTCCAAAATCTCCTGATGCAAACAATGCAAATGACTGAGGCCCTTGGGGTACATTATATGCTATTACCTCAACCTTGTAATTTCCTAATTCCGGATTTTCTATAAATATATTTTCAACATTGTTTAAACGATCAATTTCACTATCAAATGGTTTTGTAAAATCATTGCCATAATAAACAACTCCTGATGGAGAAGTTATTTTTAAATCTAAATCATTCACAAGAGCTTTTGAAGCTGAAGTGGACCCTGGATAATCAGTCCAAACAAGAGAAGCCTTTAAAGGAGTTTTATCAGATTTAATTGAATAAGTGTAATTTACAACTTGTCCAGTGGACAAGCTCCTTTCTTGATCACTATATTCATATTGTTTTGATTTCAATGAATCTACAAGATTTATACGTCCCCATCCTTGATCACGACTTGGATATCCATATCCCATATCAGTAGCACCATTTACCACCGCAGCCTTCATCATTGCAGAACTTGGAGTATGGTTCCATTCTTTCATCATATACTCTCTCGCAATTGCAACAGCACCTGCTGTAAGAGGAGTAGCCATTGAAGTTCCACCCATATAGGCATAATAATCATTGTATTCTCCCCAGAAATTACTTGTTGGTGCCTTTGAGGATTTTGTTGAAAGAATCCATGTTCCTGGAGCTACTATATCAGGTTTTACTCTTCCATCCTTGCAAGTACCACGACTAGAAAATGAGGCAATTTCATTTGGATTGTCGCCAAGTTGTCCTTTTTCTGGCCTATAATTTTCTGAAGCACCAACAGTTATACAGTTTTTTGCAGTGCCTGGAGACCCTATTGAATTATATACTGTAGTACCACTAATTTTTGAGTATCCCTCATTTCCTGCTGCAAAAAGTATAATCATATTGTTGTTTCCCCAAAGGTATTCATCAACTTGTCTTGAATTCGTATTATAAACTCCAGAGCCAGAGGCACCCCACGAATTGGTGTGAATTCGTGCACCTTCATTCCATGATTGTCTAAATAAGTCATTTAAATCATTTGGAAGACCGCCAAGACCATTTCGCGAATCCAATACTGATTGAAATACAAGATGTGCTCTAGGAGCCATTCCCTTAATTTGACCATTAGATCTTGAACCATCGCCCAATACTGAACCTGCAACATGAGTTCCATGCCCATGAGGATCATCTGCTGTACTCCTTCCCAATGGGATAATTCTATCTATTCTTCCCTGAAAGTCCCTATGCATACTACTATCATTTTTCCCTGTATCAAGTCCTGTATCAGCAATACCTACGACTTGTCCTTCGCCCGTGTATCCCAAATTCCATATACCTTCTGTACCCATATATTCTTTAGCTACATCATTAAATAATTGAAATTCAGGAACTGGTTCAATAAACTTAACAGAGTTTAAATTTGCGAGTTTCATTATTTCTTCGCTATCTATCAATGCAATTATACTATCTGGATCATTTTCCATTTCTTTTATGTTAAATGATTGTATTTGATTTTCTGCATTAGTATCATCAAATGTAAGAATTCTAACCTTTATTTCTCCCATGTCCTTTATATTACCAAAATCATCTACAAAATCTGGATCTATTTTAAATAAAGGCTCATAAACAATAACATCCTTGACATATGAAATTTTACTTACACTTTCAGCAACTTCAGGAGTCATCATCACTAAAAATGAAAAATCTGGAATATACTCTTCTATTATAGCTCCTGAATTCTCAATTTCTGTTTTCATATAATCATACACTGGTCCATCAAAACTAACTACATAAGGTCCTGTTTCTCCGTTGTCATAAATCTTATTAGTGAGGGTGCTTGAAACACTAGGTTTCGCTTTTGTATTGTTCTCCATTCCTTTTAAATAAATAGTTGGAGAATTAGGATTTTCCTCTGCACTAACTGGCAGTGATGCTGAAAAGATAGAAAGTAAAAGCACAGCTGTCAAAATCAGACTTATATTGCGCTTAAAAAACTTTCTCACATTAAACCCTCCTTATTTTATTTTATTATCAAATACAATCTCTTCTCGGTACTTTTTCATCACCTCCTGTTTATTTATTAAAGAGAATTGTAATTAATAATCATAGGTTTTGACAACATTAGCGTTAGTTTTTTGATAATCTTGTTGACTTATGTATTATTTGGTAATATCGTGTATTATATTACTTTTATGTATTTTTTTACTATATATTTATATAATACCTCATATTTACCAAAAAAAATATTACAATTTGGTTACAATTTATTTTTCTTATTCTTTTTAAATCAGCATCTAAAAACAAAAAAGCTTCCAAAGGAAGCCTTTTTGTTTGTTAAAAAACTATTTAGTTATTTGTTTAACTGTATATCCTCTCTCTTTCATGGAATTTATTATACCAGTATCTCCAACTAAATGACCTGCTCCTACTACTACAAAATAAGTTTTACCATCTTCACTATTTAAAAACTCTTCTACTTTGTTGGACATATTTTCATTTCTTTTGTTAAAGAGCATATTGTTGAACTCTTGATTACCTTCTTGGTTGGTTTTTTCCATGAACTTTTCAAACTCTACCATATCACCTTTTTTCCAAGCATCTAGTATATACTTTATAACTTCTCCTTGAACATTTACACTTTCATCATTTTCTTTGACTTCAACTAATGAAGATTCTAGTAAGCTTATTTGAAGTTCTTTTGACATTGAATCAAATAAGTCTGCTTGAAACTTAATTCCTTCAATTTCTAATATCTCCTTATTTGCAAACATAGCTTTAGTCATCAAGTTAAAATCTATTCCCATAGTTGCATCAAGAGAAGCACTTTGCATATCTAGTCCTTGAACTAATAACCCTGCATACCAAGGTTTTATCTTTTCAAAGTCTTTTGGATCAAGACCTGCTGCACTTATCTTATCTACAAAAGCTTTATAAATTTCTTCAGGAACATTTTTTTCTAAAGTATTGTCATCAGTATATATAGCCTTTTCCATCATATATTGAAGTCCTTCTTGATCTCCAACAATATTAGCTTCTACTGCCAATACATCAGATTTATTGAAAGTTTCAATTATGCTTTGACTAAAAGGATATATACTTGAATCTGCCACATGGACTGACCCCAATACATATACACTATTTTTCCCATTGGAAACTTCCCACAAAAATCCTTTGGAATCTCTGCCAGTTTTATGTATAACAAAATCATACGCTCTTGCAAATAAAACTAATACTTCTTCTCTTGTACAAATATGTTCTAATGCCAATTTGTCCGGTCCCTTGCCATCCATTATGTCATTAGAAACTAAAACACTTACCTTATCTAAATTAGCCTTTGAAATATTTTTTATATCCTTATGTTTTAACTCTTTAGAACTTCCTAAGTCTACCTTTGGCTCACAAACGCTTATTACATTATAAATAACAACAGCTACATCTTCTCTTGTAACAATTTCATCTGGTTTAAATAAATCTTTTTCCTCTCCCGCCATCAATTTTAAAGATAATGCCTTCAATACATTTACATCTTCTGTATCCTTAAAAGGATTTGTTGATATAGGAGTAATTTCCTTACCTGAAAGCTTTTCATATAGTGTAGTTGCAAAGTTTGCCAATTCTACTCTTGTAACACCTTCTTTAAACTGAGCAAAATATCCCTCACTTGCTAACTCTTGAATCTGTGCTTCCATTAAATGTTCTACAGCCCAATCACTTGGAACATCTTTTGCTGGGGCCTGTCCTCCATCAGCAAATGCAAAACTAAAACTAGAAAAAACAATGGTTAATACTAATAACAATGATAAAAACTTTGAACCTTTTTTCATTGTACCTCTCTCCTCTCTTTTATATATAATGTGACAAGAAAACACTCCTGTCTTATTACCCACGATTTACGAAGTCTCTAAACTTGAAGTTTCCTGCTGTGAACAATGCCAATATCATAAGTAAAAGTACTATTGTGTTTGGAAACAATTTTGATTTTTCTATACTATCTAATAGCCAATACTGAGGAACAAATTTCCCTAAATTTTTAATAACCATAGGAACTTTAGGATATAAATCTCCATCTAGCGCTATCAGACTTAGAAAGAGACTACCAACACTAAATATAACTGTTCCAAGGCTTACTACCCCTTGTTCTTCAAATATCCTAGTTAAAAATATAGTAAATGTTATAGAAAATAAACTAGCCAATACTATATTTATAAAAATTATATGAAAGTCTATAATTGGATATTTTAATATTAATTTTCCTATAAAAAGGACTAGCAAATTCATACTTACTTGAAGAAATAGTATGGCCAAACATAGGCTTCCCATTATTTCATATCCTTTGTTGGCTGTAGTCATAGCTCTTGAAAGTATCTTTTGCCTTTTCATCAATACTATCTCATCCCCTATGGAGTTAGATGAAAGAATAGTAAAGTATATAATCATAAATACTACAAGGAATAAATCTCCATTTGCCTCTTTGTTATCCCTTTTTATTTGGGTTTTCGTATTGAACTTATATAGTTCTTTTTTATCCTTAATTATATCATTTTTTAGTAAAACTTCTTCCTTCAATTTTTTATTTATTTCCTTTTCAATGTTCATTTCCATAGGTAATGTAGTATTTCCTTCTTCTCTCTTGAAAGCCCCTATATCTGGTTTTTCTCCGTTTTTTATTTTTTCAGTAAAGTTTTTAGGCAATGTATATACAGCTACCACTTCATTGTCTTCTAACAATTCCATAGCTTCTTCTCTATTATAAAAAATATTATCTTCTATATTTAAACTTTCAAGCAATTCTTTAGCATACCCACCCTTGTCTTCTATACTGAAGGCTATATTTACACCTGTTGAATAACCTCCCCTATTCGCAGTAAAACTTACCCCTAATATAACTAGCAAAGGCACTATCAACATCATTAGCAGTTTTCCTTTGTCCTTAACCATTCTTTTATAGTTTACAAAGCTAAGTCTTAAGATTTTCACTATTTTTCACCCCACTTTAACTTAACTTTAAGTGTGCATATCAATAATATAACTACTGAAATTAATGATATTAACAATAAATTTGTCTTTATTGAATCTAAGTTGTTGTAGATTAAGTAATTTCTATAAGCTCTTGTAATCAAAACATCTGGCGCATAATCAGTTGCTATTTTGGCTAAAAATCCATTGTCTATCTTTTGTAATGGCAAATAACCTACTCCTATAACCAATTGTAAAATCATAAATATATTTAATATGCCAAGTCCAATTTTCTTTTTAAAAAATTCTGACACAAAACCAGTCAATGCTGTAGCTAACAAACCCTGAGTCAATATAATAAGTATTAGTAGTGGAATAGAACCTCCAAATGATAGTCCAGCAATCCTATAGGTAAATACATATAGACAATTTAAAAAAACTATAAACATATAACTAGTTATCATATTGTATTTAAAATATTCAACCTCTGTTATAGATGTGGACATTATCCTACTATATACTCCATTTTCTTTTTGTAAATCTTCTCCAGCAATCATAGACATGATTACCATAATGAGCATATAGCTTAAAAAGGTTATAGAAAAATATTCATAGGAACTTAGACTTCTTTTAGTAACAACTATTGTATTTTCAATTGAATTTGTATTATAAATTTTATAGATTTCACTATTAACAGTATTAAAAAGTTCTTCTTTTTCTTTAGGTGAAATATCTTTCTCATCTATGCTTTTTCTTATATACAGGCTTTGGCTTACTTCTTCATTGTATTTGTCAATAATATTTCCAATCATAATTCCCATACTTTGGGAACCTTTATCTTTAGTGTTTATTATTATTGGGGAATCTGTAGATAATATCAAACTATTTTCATACCCCTTGGGGATAATTAATTCATATCTTGCATCTTTTTCTTCTTCCTTTACCTCTATAATATTTTTAATCTCGTCACTATTTAAAAATTGTTTTAGATTGCCTGACTGGATAGAATTGTCTTCATCCACTATGTGAACACTCATAATTGGCATATCTACAGATGGTGTAAATTGATCTTTTTGAAAATAACCTATAACTAAACTAAGAAACATAGGAAATATTGAAAATGTCAAAACAAAGGGTAAAAAATTTTTTAGCATAGATTTTATAGTTAATTTTGTAAAAGCTCTAAGTTTCATTTTTTCCCTCCTAATCCCTTAGTTTCTTTCCAGTTAGTGCTAAAAACACTTCTTCTAAAGAAGGTTCTTCAAAATTTATTCCCTTTATTTCTCCATTATACTTTTCTGCGATTTTTAACAATGGTTCTAATCTAAAAGTAGATTGTTCTACCAATAGTTTGATTAAACCTTCTTCTTCATTGCATTCCTTAACTCCATCCATAGATTTAACATCCAGTATCATTTCTCCTTTGTAATTATCTATGTTTAAAATAACCCTATTGTTGTTACTTACCATAGATTTAATGTGTTTTTTATCTCCATAGGCTATTTCTTTTCCTAAATCTATAATAAATAAATTGTTGCAAAGCATATCTACTTCCTCCATATAATGAGAGGTATATATGATTGTAGTATTGTTTTCTCTATTAATTTTTTTGGCAAATTCAAATATATGATTTCGTGATTGAGGATCTATACCTACTGTTGGCTCATCCATAATTAAAATCCTAGGATGATGCATAATTGCTACAGCAATATTAAGCCTTCTTTTCATACCACCTGAAAGTTTCTTTACCTTTTCTTTTTTCTTATCCATTAACCCTGTTATTTCTAATGCTTCATCTATCCTTTCCTTCAATAGCTTCCTCTTTAAACCATATAAGCTACCAAAGAATTCAAGATTGTCATAAACAGAAACAGTATCCATTAAAGCCACTTCTTGAGGCACTAAACCTATTTGTTCTTTTACCTTTAATGGTTCTTTCTTTAAATCATATCCTCCTACAACGACTTCTCCTCCACTGCACTTCCAAAGTCCAGTCATTATATTTATAAGGGTTGACTTTCCTGCTCCATTAGGTCCAATTAGTCCAAATATATCTCCTTCTTCAATAGAGAAAGATATATTATCCAGTACAATTTTTTCATCAAAACGTTTAGTGATATTTTTAACCTCAATTAAACTCATAAAAAAACCCCCTTAACTTTCTAATTACATTATAGAAAATTTAAGGGAATTTAACTATTGTCTTAGGTAATTATGTACAATGACTTAAGTCACTTTATTCAACCAATCCAGTCTTAAATGCAAAAATAGCTTTTCACTTAATATAGCCTACCTACTAGCTTATGGTCAATTTTATCAAATAAATAAAGTTTACTCTCATCTATAAAAACTTTAATTTTACATCCTGCTTTTTTATTAACTTCATAGGGTATTTTTACAACTAGTTTTTCATCACTAACATGAATATGAATATAAGTTTCTGCACCCATATGCTCAATAATATCTATTACGCCTATAAGCTCTATTGAGTTTTTAATTGGTTCAATATGAATATGTTCAGGTCTGATACCTAGAATCATCTCATCATGTTGTCCTTTCATAATTAATAAAAATTTTGAGGACTTAAGTTTTAGTTTTTCATTTCCAAATTTCATATAAGCATTTTCATTATCTATTGATATCTTTATATCTATAAAATTCATTTGAGGTGTACCTATAAAACCTGCAACAAAGGTATTTACAGGATTGTCATAAATCTCCATTGGGCTTGCCACTTGCTGAATCAGTCCGTCCTTCATCACTACGATCTTTGTCCCCATAGTCATTGCTTCTGTTTGATCATGTGTTACATATATAAATGTTGTAGCAAGTTCATTATGAAGCTTAATTATTTCCGTTCTCATCTGTACTCTTAATTTAGCATCTAGATTTGATAATGGTTCATCCATTAAAAACACATTGGGATTCCTTACAATAGCTCTTCCTAAGGCTACTCTCTGTTGCTGTCCACCTGACAGTGCCTTCGGTTTTCTGTTTAACAATTCTTCAATTTTGATTAATTTTGCTACATATCTAATCTTTGAATCGATTTCCTTTTTAGGAATTTTTCTAAGTTTTAAACCCATTGCCATGTTTTCATAAATTGTCATGTGAGGATAAAGAGCGTAATTTTGAAATACCATAGCTATATCTCTATCCTTTGGTGCAACCTCATTAACCTTTTCCCCATCTATAATTAAATCTCCTTCAGTAATATTTTCAAGACCTGCTACCATTCTAAGAACTGTCGATTTCCCACAACCAGAAGGGCCAACCAATACAATAAATTCTTTATCTTCTATCTCAAGATTAAAATCATTTACTGCGATTACATTTCCCGGATATACTTTTTTTATATTTTTAAATACTACTTCTCCCATATTTATCCTCCACCCCCGACATTCTATTATTTATCATTCTTATTATAAGTAAAAATGTAATTATACCTAATATAAAAAATCCTAAAGTAAGTAATTTCACTTTATATAAGGTAATATCATAAAAATACCCATAACTGCTTAAGTTCATTTTTACAGAATTATTTAGCATTCGATAAAATTCAAAATCAAAAATATCACTAACTGGCAAATATTTCCCAGGGATATTAAATTGAAATTTTATAATCCATTGTAATAAAAATATTGCGCCAAATATCAATAATAATAATTTAATAGCTTCTTCAAGAATTTCATTTATCCTTAGACATATAATCTCTTTTGGATAATATAATTCAAGGTCTTTCTTTACATACTTATTTATGGTATTTATCTTTCTTAGAAAAATTATTGCTATTAATATAAATAACAAAGAAGCTGTAAATAGCTTAGTCCCTCTGTGCCACTCTATGAGGACTCTATTGGCATCAGAATAATCCATTATGTTTAACATTTCTTCATTTAACTCAGGAATCCTAAACTTTAAATAGTCTATAAATTTCTCTTTAAAAAACTCTTCTTTGCTATCTACAGGTTTTTGTATAGAAATAATAGAAATATAATTATTTAAGTCATTTTTTGCGTATTCATAATCTATATATGCTATATCCTTTTCATTCCTTACAAACATGTTACTTTCATTTGTTTTATAAATACCTATAATTTCATAATTTTTGTCTTCTATTTCTATATTCTCCCCTACTGAATTAACTGCTCCATACTTTTTTTTAGCTAACCTGTCACTTATTATAATCTGATTTCTATTAGAAAAGGTATTTTCTCCATATATAAATTCTATTGGTTCCAACTCACAATAATTTTTATCGATTCCTATAACAGTTAAAGGTTGTTCATTTAATACAGTCTCCTGTTCTATATATAAAGCATATTTATACCTTTCACCAATATATTGTTCTTCTGACAAAATAAAAGGTAGAATTTCATTGTTCATATCAAAGGATAACTCTATTCTTTCCGATTTCAAAGAAAAATCATTAATTAAACTTTCCTGAAACAAAAATATAGCTAAAAGTACGATTACAAGTCCTATTATCAACACAATTATTTTTTTATTCATCATAATGAGCACCTCTATTATCCAATACCCTCACAATCATTCCATCCATAACTGGCTTTGTAGATCTTTCAATAATTTGAGTGTCAGGAGAAAAACCACCTTGAATTGCCGCTTCAATTTGATTGTTTTCAGCTACCTTAACCACCATTTTCACTACCTCATCTTTTTGTCGAATAGATTTTCCCTTCACAATAGCATATATAATGCTATCAGAGCCTTCCTTATGTATACAGGAAGTAGGTACAATATTTGTATAATATCCTAATGATTTGCTTTTAGGATCACTTGGATTGGATTTTAAATCCCCTCTTTGTACCTGCACTACTTCTACAACAGGTGTCATAATATAGCTAATCTTTTGAGTTATCAATGTAAATACTGACATACTAATCATAAAAATAATGATAAGCTTAGAAATAATTTGCTTGTTCGTTTTAACTCCCTTTTTATTATTCATCCCTTCCACTTTTCCTGTAATACCACTTGTAATACTTATACCATGTACTAAGTCTTCATATGAAAACTGATATAATAATATAGGCAATATACTAAACAAAGTTCCACAGGCAAATGCTATATCTCTAAACCTTCTACTAGAATTTAATGTAACAGATAAAGGCATATGGATGGCATCTTTAATAAATACCAAGGGTTGTTCAACCATAGACCAGTAATTTATAAAAGTTAGTACAGTAAGTGCAGAAATTATTGATTTGCAAATTGGTGCTACTATTTGTAAAAAAAGCCTGAATTCACCAAAACCATCTATCCTACCTGCATCAAATATTTCTTTATCTAGCCCTCTCATATATTGAGCCATCAATATGGTACCAAATGTGGAAAATATATTGGGTAGTATCACAGCTATAGGTTTATCTATTATATTTAATGCCTTTAAAGTAATGTGTTGAGCTACTATTGTGGCTTGGAATGGCATAAGCATCAATACAATGTAAAGCCAATATAAAACACCTTTCCCTTTGAAGTTAAATCTGCTAAATCCATAGGCACTAAGCAAAGATATAGGTATATTGATGCCTATAATCACAAATGTATATATTATGGAGTTCCAAAATCCTATAAAAAATTCTTCAGTCTGAAATAAAGCCTTTCCATATTGTACAAAAGAAAAACTTCCATCCGCGCCTTTAAAAGAATAAACTATCATAATCACCATAGGAAGGATACAAATTAAAGAAAAAATATAAATAAATATATTTTTAAGTATTTTCCTAGCCATATCATCCCTTCTTTCTAATGATCCAAGTGTTTTTCTTGAAATCTTAAAAAAGCTATTATAAGCACTGAAATTCCTATAACAAGTATAAAAGCAGCTGTACTCAATCTCTGATAATTTAGCTTGTAAAAATTATTATTCATAAAATTTTGTAACAAATACACCGTATTTGGCGGCATATTTCCATATAAAGCATAAACTTCACGAAACATTAGAAACGAATTAACTATACTTAAAATTACAACAAAGAATATAATGGGAGCTATCAATGGTATTACTATTTTAAAAGTATATTTTAAATAAGAATTGGAATCCAACAAAAATGCTTCTTTATATTCCTTTCCGAGAGATGAAATTGCTCCCGTGAAAATTATTAACATATAGCCAGTATTTTTGATTATGAAAATTAATATTAGAATTTTCATAGCATTATCCTCACCAAAAAAAGAAATTGGCCGGTTGCCAAAAAAAGCCAGTACCTTGTTTGCCATGCCATATTCTCCAAAGATAATTTGCCACCCCATAAGAGCAGAAGCAACGGGAACAATCATGGGAGATAACATTGCCCATCTGGGAAATTTATATAATTTTTCTTCCATCATAAGACTTAAAAATAATGAAAGCATGGTTACAATAGGAACTCCTATAAGTATAAACTTTAAAGTATTCTTTGCTGCCAACATAAAAGCAGGATTATTAAAGAGTTCTTTGAAATTATCCAATCCCACAAATTGAACTATGGATATTCCCTTTGTAAATGTATAATATAAGCTCAAAAAAAATGGTATAATATAAAATACTAGTACTCCTATCAGCCCAGGAAGGATGAAATACCATCCATAAGCTCTTTTATTCTCCAATAGTTTCAACTCCCTTCAAATTATAAGTAACTAAAAAGGAGACAGATATATAAAGTATTTCAACAGTTTTATTTGTATCCATCTTTTAATTTCTCCGTACAAATATTTATTTTATATTAAGCCCATAACACAATAATAGTTATGGGCTTAATATAATCACATTGATATATCAAAACACTAAAACATTTCTATTCATTCAATCTAATGATCACATTTTCTTCAGCCTTCTTAAGTGCTTCATCAAGGGTCATTTTCCCATCCATATAAGAACCAATAGGTTCTAAAATATCAAGTCTAAGATAACCCATATTGTATAGGTAGTCAATCTCATGAGAATGTTCTATCATAGCTTTGTTGTACCTATCTACATCAACACCTGAAAATTTATGCATATAATTAGCATCCTCTATCATCCTATCAACACCCTTTTCATTAATGGGAATTGCCCCTCTATTTTCTGGGTCTTTTAAAGCAATAAACTGGATATCCTCTTCTAGTAAAAAACTTAAAAACTTCCATGCATTTTCTTTTCTATCAGAGCGATTATTTATTGAGTACATTCTTAGGCTATACTGAACTCTATTATCATTTTTTTCACCAGTAAAGATTGGTATCATTTCACTTTTATGAGTATTATTATATTCAATAAAATCAAATACCTGATCCGAATAATACCGTTCTCCGCTACTTGATTTAAAAGATAAAAGTGACCCTTGCAGACTATCAGTCAATTGGTACTCTGTATCAAGTATAAAATTCTTACTTTGGATGCATTCCTTAAACTTTATCAATAGATCTTTGAACCATTTTTGATTTAAATCTACTTCCTTAGTTTCCAGATTGATGAGATCTGGCATATTGGCTATAAGTAAATCATCTCCGAAAGTTTCCCAAGGGGTTTTCCCTTTCATATTACGTGTAAATAAATGTCTATCAGGTGCTTTTTCCTCTATTACTTTTACAAGATCTAATACTTCCGACCAAGATAGTTGATTGAAATCTATATCAAGCCCCAATTCTTTTTCTAATTCTTCATTTAATTCATATTGATCGAGTAAATAATTAACAGGTAATGCTCGTATGGTATTATTGACCTTGACACTATTCAACACATCTTTATTTAAATCTTTATAATTTTTATCTTTTTCTATTAAGTCTGTTAAATCCATAAAGACATCAGTCCTTAGAAGATTCTGAAGTTCGAGTGCCGAACCCCCTGTTTGAACAATATCTCCTATATCCCCTGAAATAATATCTAAAGCCAATTTTGCACCATATTCTTTACCATTTTCATAAAACTCTTCCCTGTTGTTATAAGCATAATCATATTCTACATGCTCTCCGGGATATTTCAATTCATAGTGCTTGATAGCTTCTTCCATAAAATCATTTCTATATGGGGCAGTTATGGTAAGAACGGTCTCCCTTGGTGGTCTTTCTCCTTCTTTCTTCGTATATAAGTAATAAACGTTTTTTATATCACTTAATTCAATATTTTGATCCTCACCAAACTTAGTTTTTAAAGAGTAATAGATTTCCTCATCTTTTCCCACCACAAAATCTTGTATATCATAATCATCTAAAAAATATGTTGAATCTTTTCCAAATTCAAATATTGATTTTATAAATGTACCACTATTAGCATCAAACACATTAAGTTCTTTATCAAACCCATATATAAGGTTTCCATCTTCCGAAAACCGTATAGGCTCTAAGATATAGGATGTATTTCTAAATATTTCATCGCCTGTTTCTGAATCAACCATAAAAAATCCCTCAGGTAACGATTGAAAACCTACTGTAGTATATATACAGCGTCCCTTATTATCTACATCAAAACTCGTTACATTTTCATATGAGTTTTTCAATTCACCTATTTTTGTAAATATTTGAAGTATAGGCTGGGAATCAGCTCGAGCCAATAAATATATGTAATCCTCTGTAACTCTCATCTCTTCAACTTGGATATAGGAATTATCAATAACGTCTCCTTTAAAGTCCTTTAGTTTTATGCTATCTTTTTTATTTCCCTTATCGTCAAATGAACTAGCTATTACTGCCTCATTTTTGCTATCATATTCTACATTCCAGAAAACATTTTCATAAATCCAATATCCATTAGCTCCCAACATATTATCTCTATTTGGAATTTGATAAATATCTTCTTTGCTTTTTACATCTTGCAAATATACCTTTTCTCCACCTTTAAATTTAACGATTTTATCATCATATTTTAAAAATTTATCATACCCCTCGTCCCATATTTCTTCTCCAATAAATTCTTCAACATAATAAAATGCATCAGATTCAACGTCCTTTTCATCATCTTTGTTGTCGAGTTTATTGGTACTGCTATCTTTATTATTTCTTATAGTAATAAAAACACCGGTTATAATTATAACTAGCAATATTACAGATAACATAATTATTCTATTTTTCTTATTTTCCATGTTATCACCCACTTTCAATTAATTATTATCTTATTTTTACTTCTAAAAGATTACTATTCTTAACTTTATATAAACGAGCACCATATTCCTTTGTAACACCTTCTTTGACATCTCCAATAAAATAATCTTTTGTTTTCTATATTCTTTTTCATCAAAATACCTATCTAATCCTGTTATATTCATATTGATTCTAGTAGTATATTATTAAAGTTAAAGTTGCTTCGTTTTTACGAAACTTAGGTAATTAAAAATATTAAAAATAAAAATGTCATTGTAAATAACGCTATCAGTACTAACAGTTCCTTCTTCATTTTCCAATGCCGTCCTACTTGTTCTATTATTTATAATATTATATAATAAATGTACATAAATCAACCTACTTTAAAGTAG
>NZ_FQXR01000014.1 GCF_900130025.1 Sporanaerobacter acetigenes DSM 13106
GTAAGACTCCAAGTAGACCACTTGGTTGATAGGTCCCAGGTATAAGGGTAGCAATATCCTTAGCTAAGGGATACTAATAAGTCGAGGGCTTGACCAATTATCTTACTGTGCAGTATTTTCAAAATTTAAAATTGCCGAAAGGCTATACCTGGTGATTATAGCAAGAGGGTCACACCTGTTCCCATACCGAACACAGAAGTTAAGCCTCTTTAGCTGCCGATGGTACTTGGGTGGTAACGCCCTGGGAGAGTAGGACATCGCCAGATTACATAAAAATAAAAGCTCTATCTCGTAGGTCGAGGTAGGGCTTTTATTGTAATCAAAACATTTATATATTATAATCTAACTAGTTGAACAATAAAATGTATTGTATAGAAATATAAAGGGGTGATTATTAATGGAGGCTAAAAAAATATTTGAAAGAGGAATTTCGTTTAAAGATTTTGTAAATATGGATTCAAATTCTTATAGAGATAAAACATTAGAAATTTATAATGGTGTAAGTTTTGAAGAAAAAAATATAGAAAGAATAAAAAGCATAGATAAAAAGATAAATATTTTGATTTGTGCAGAAATTTGGTGCCCAGATTGTATGATAAATGTGCCTATTGTGGAAAAGATGAGACAAATAAATGAAAATATCCACATTTCCATAGTTGGCAAAGAAGGAAATGAGGGATTTTTTAAAGTTTTTAACAGTGAAGAGAATATTGTGAGAATACCTACTTTTGTATTTTATGATAAATATTTCACTCAACTGGGTAGTTTTGTAGAAAGACCTACTTGCATAAAAGAAGTATACAATAGTGGAAATCAGCCATCTGTTATTGTGACCATGAGAAAATATAAAAAAGGTGAATATGCAGAAGAAACCTTGAAGGAAATACTGAAAAAAATAGGGTATTAGGATTGTGAGGTGACATTGTTGGGAAAAGGATGTAGAAACATATTTATATTTGCCACAATAATTATTTTGTTTTCTTTCTTTTATGTTGACAATTATTCACATTCTACAGGATTTTCTAAAAAGGATTTTTTAGTTCAACCAGATACCAATTGGGCTCCATATAAAGAAAAGGTAGAAGTAAAAGGCATATATCTTACAGGAAATACAGTAGGATATAAAGATAGATTTGATGAACTGATAAGATTTATTGATACTACAGAGATAAATGCAGTAGTCATAGATATAAAAGATGATTTAGGAGAAATAACATACAATACAGATTTGGATTATCTAAAAGATATAGGAGCAACAAACAATATTAGAATTGAAGATATTGGTGAAGTGATGAGCATATTGAGAGAAAAAGATATATATCCTATAGCTCGAATAGTGACTTTTAAAGATAGAAATTTGGCAAGCAAAAGACCTGATTTAGCCGTTAAATCCAAGGAAGGAACTGTGTGGAGAGACAATAAGGGGGATGCTTGGCTCAATCCTTACAACAAAGAGTCCTGGGAATATCCTGTAAAAATAGCTGAAGAAGCGGCTCTTAAGGGGTTTAAAGAAATTCAATTTGATTATGTAAGATTTCCAACTGATGGTAAAAGAGATTTTATAGATTATGGACAAGCTATAAAAGATATTCCTATGGAAGAAGCTATTGGAGAATTTCTTAAGTATGCGAAAGAAAGACTGGAGCCTTTGGGAGTTTATGTGTCAGCAGATGTTTTTGGCTTGGTAACAACTTCAGAAGATGACATGGGATTAGGACAATATTTAGAAACGATAGCTACAAGTGTAGATATTGTATCACCCATGGTTTATCCATCCCATTATGCAATGGGTAGTTATGGAGTTAGATATCCAGATGCAGAGCCATATAAAATAGTTTATAAGAGTGTTACAACTGCTGTAAATAGAATAGATAATATTCATACAAATGATAGAAAAGCTATTATAAGGCCTTGGCTTCAAGACTTTTCAGCTCCATGGTTAAAGAAGCAATATGGTTCTTATTACACAAAATATGGAGAAAAACAGATAAAGGCTCAAATACAGGCTTGTTATGATAGTGGTGTAAGAGAATGGATTTTTTGGAATGCATCAAATAAATATACATTAGATGGGTATGAAAGAAAATAATATGATAATATAACTAAAACTAAGAAAATCGACTAAATGGGTAGAATATATATCTATATCAAAAAAAAACTGTCATTAAACTCTTTTGACAGTTTTTTTTGATAATGTTACAATGTATTGTATTATGGAGAATGATATATACTAAATATAGATATTGGAGGTGTTTTTATGGAGCTTACAGATAATGCGAAGAAAGTTCTTGAAAGAAGATACTTGACGAAAGATAGTACTGGAAAAATTGTAGAGACTCCTGAACAAATGTTTGGAAGAGTAGCAAATTCTATTGCTGAAGCAGATAAAATATATGATGAGGAT
This sequence comes from Sporanaerobacter acetigenes DSM 13106, assembly GCF_900130025.1. NCBI lineage: Bacteria > Bacillati > Bacillota > Tissierellia > Tissierellales > Sporanaerobacteraceae > Sporanaerobacter > Sporanaerobacter acetigenes. Next base: position 2,405 of record NZ_FQXR01000014.1, read on the forward strand.
ATAGATGTAAAAAAGGTGGCTCAAAAATTTTATGATATGATGATTAATTTAGAATTTATACCAAATTCGCCCACCCTTATGAATGCAGGAAAAGAACTTGGGCAATTGTCAGCTTGTTTTGTTTTGCCAGTAGAAGATTCTATGGAAGGCATTTTTGATGCAATAAAAAATGCAGCTCTAATACATAAAAGTGGTGGTGGTACTGGATTTAGTTTTTCGAGACTTAGACAAAAAGGTTCTTCGGTTAAATCAACTGGTGGAGTTGCTTCTGGCCCTGTTAGTTTTATGAAAGTGTTCAATTCGGCTACTGAAGCTGTGAAACAAGGTGGTACTCGTAGAGGAGCAAATATGGGAATTTTGAGAATAGACCATCCCGATATAATGGAATTTATTGAGTGCAAAAGAGATACTAGTGAAATAACTAATTTCAATATAAGTGTTGGGATTACTGAAAAGTTTATGGAAGCTGTTCAAAATGGAGAAGATTATGATTTGATAGATCCTCATACCAAAATGTCTGTAGGAAGCTTAAATGCTAAGGAGGTATTTAAACATATTGTAGAAATGGCTTGGAGTACAGGAGAACCTGGAATAGTATTTTTAGATAGAATAAATAAAACTAGCCCAGTAAGAAAATTGGGAGAAATAGAAAGCACTAACCCATGTGTTACTGGAGATACTTATGTCTCAACGGAATATGGTTTGATGAGAATTGATGAAATATATAACAAATATGAGAATGGTGGACTTATTATAGCTACTGATGATAGAGTGCCTATGACTCAATATGAAGTAGTAAATGGCGGAAGTGTTGCTGAGACCATTCCATGTATGGAATGTGATGGTGTTTCTTTTAATGGAATAACTAAGGTATATAATAATGGAGAAAAGGATGTATTCAAGTTAACTACAAAATCTGGTTATGAAATAAAATCTACTTATGATCATAGATTTTTAACACCAGAAGGTTGGAAAGAACTTAGTGAAATAAAAAATGGTGATGAAGTTTTAATACAATCTGGAGAAGGAGTTTTTTCAAAAGAGTATAATCTTCCTTTTAGAACGGAAAACAGTTATGTTGGTGGTAATGGAAGAATGTATGAGTTGAATCTGCCTAATAAGTGGTCTAAGGAACTTGGGCAAACTTTAGGTTGGCTTATGGGTGATGGTTGGTTAAGAGATGATCCTAAAAATCCGAGAGCAGGGTTTGTTTTCTCAGAAGATGATATAGAGATTTTAAATTATTTAAAACCAATTATAAATAATATGTATGGTAAAGATATCAAAGAAGTTGAAAGAAAAAATGGAGTTTATCATCTTTCATATCATAGTAAATACTTTGTAGAATTTTTCAAAGATTTAGGGGTAAAACCTGTTAAATCAGGAGAAAAAGAAGTGCCCCAAAGTATATATAATGCTCCATATGAGGTAGTTGTAGGATTTTTGCAAGCTTTATTTACAGCGGATGGAAGTGTTAGAGACAATCCTAAAGCAAATAGTTCTTGGGTGGTTCTAACATCTAAAAGTAAAGAATTATTAAAGGGTGTGCAAAAATTATTGATCAATTTGGGAATGAAGAGCATCATATTAGATCGCTCCAGAGAGCCAAGAGAAGGAGTATTTAAATATACTACTGTAAATGGGGAGGAGAGGCAGTATGATTGTGATGGTGTGTTGTATGAATTAGGTATATTCGGAAAATCCCGGGATAGATTTGCAAAAACTATAGGATTTATGTGCGAGAAAAAACAAAGAGCTCTTGAGAGCATAGGATTTAAGTCTTTTTATAAAGAAAAAAACTATGATAAGGTAATTTCTATTGACTATATTGGAAAAGAAACAGTATATGATTTGACAGAGCCTACTACACATTCTATGATTTGTAATGGAATAGTGGTTCACCAATGCGGGGAGCAGCCACTTTTGCCTTTTGAATCTTGCAATTTAGGTTCAATAAATCTAGCTAAGATGGTAGTAGAAGGTTTAGAAGGATATGAGATTGATTATGAGAAATTAGAAGATGTTGTTAGAAATTCAGTACATTTTTTAGACAATGTTATAGATATGAATAAGTATCCTCTAACGGAAATAGATGAGATGACTAAAAAGACCAGAAAAATAGGCCTTGGAGTTATGGGATTTGCAGATTTATTGTTTTATTTAGGTATTCCTTACAATTCAGATAAAGCTGTGAATTTGGCAGATGAATTGATGGGTTTTATTGATAGAATATCTAAAGAAGAATCTATGAGATTGGCAGAAGAAAGAGGAGTATTTCCAGCATATGAAATGAGTATTTATCATGAAAATGGAATGAAGATGAGAAATGCAACTACAACTACTATTGCTCCAACGGGGACTATAAGCATTATAGCGGGAGCGAGCAGTGGAGTGGAACCACTATTTGCTATATCTTTCATTAGAAATGTAATGGACAATGACAAACTATTAGAAGTTCATCCATACTTCGAAAAAGTTGCCAAGGAAAGAGGATTCTATTCACAAGAATTGATGGAGAGAATAGCTAGAGAAGGGACTATTCAACATATTGAAGAAATCCCCGAAGATGTAAAGAAAGTGTTTGTCACAGCCCATGATATAATACCATTTTGGCATATAAAGATGCAGGCAGCTTTTCAAAATCATGTAGATAATGCGGTTTCTAAAACTGTAAACTTTAAAAATGAAGCAACAAAAGAAGATGTAGAAGAAGTATATATACTAGCTTATAAATTGGGTTGTAAAGGTGTAACTATCTACAGGGATGGAAGCAGAGAAAATCAAGTTTTAAGTACTGGAAAGAAGGAAAAGAAGCGAGAAGTTATTGTAGGAAGTCTTCCACTTGTCAAACCAAGGATGAGACCAGAAATAACAAGGGGTATAACCGAAAAGGTAAAGATAGGATGTGGAAATTTATATATAACTGTCAACTATGATGAAAATGGGATATGTGAAGTATTTACAAATTTAGGGAGAGCAGGAGGTTGTCCAAGCCAAAGTGAAGCTACTAGTAGACTCATATCTATAGCATTGAGATCAGGTATGGATGTAGAAGAAATAATAGAACAGCTAAAGGGAATCAGATGTCATTCTACATTAAGACAAAAGGCCACAAACAAAGATATAAAAGTGCTATCTTGTCCAGATGCTATAGGAAAAGCATTGGAGAAAGCAATGGATACTTATGTTCAGGTGGAAGATCCTATTATAGATGAAGATTCTGTAGATGAACTTTCTAGCACAAAAGAAGAAAAAACTTCAGCTTTATGCCCAGAATGTGGAAATCCCATAGGGCATGAAGGCGGGTGCACTATATGCATGAATTGTGGATATTCTAAATGCAATTAAAGGAGAGATGTTATGAGATATGAAGGAACACTTTATAGACCTCCTAGTGAAGCATATAGCCTAATAGTTCAAGCAACTATAGGATGTTCTCAAAACAGATGTACTTTTTGCTCTATGTATAAAGAAAAAGATTTCAGGATAAGAAAAACTAGAGATATAGTAGAAGATTTAATATTAGGAAGACAAGAGTATAGAAAAGTAGAAAAGATATTTTTAGCTGATGGAGATGCATTGATTATAAAGACAGAAGAATTGTTAAAGATATTAGAAAAAATAAAAACAATTTTTCCTGAATGTAAGAGAGTAGGAATTTATGCTTCACCTAAATCAATACTTGGAAAGAGTACAGGAGAACTCATAGAGTTACGAAAATCAGGTCTTGGAATTGTATACATGGGAGTTGAATCTGGAAGTGATTTAATTCTTGAAAAAATAAAAAAAGGAGTCAATTCTTCTGAAATGATTGCTGCTGGTAAAAAAATAAAAGAAGCAGAAATTCCACTATCTATAACTCTTATATCTGGTCTTGGAGGAAAAGAATACTCCATGGAGCATGGGGTAGAATCTGCTAGAGTAGTAAATGAAATGAATCCAGATTATATAGGGTTATTAACTCTTTTAGTAGAAGAAGGAACAGAACTTTATGATGATGTTTGGAATGAAAGGTTTAAATTGTTAACTCCTAAAGAAGTTCTTTTAGAGACTAGAGAATTTGTACAAAGGTTAAATTTAGATAATTGTATTTTTAGAAGCAATCACGCTTCTAATTATGTAGCATTAGGAGGAACATTAAATAAAGATAAAAATCTTATATTAGAACAAATAAAAGAAGGTCTTAAAATGGAAGGCCTTGAAGAGGGAGAAATATTTAGGAGATTATAAAAATAAGTGTTGCAATATATGAAATATGGTGCTATAATTGAAAAGAAAAAAAGGAACACAAATCTTTAACTCAGTCCTGTGAGACTGGCAAGATTGTGATAGAACGGGTTTTTATGTAAAAAACTTCTTGCTAGTTGCAAGAAGTTTTTTATTATCATTATTGCAATCAAATATTGTGAACCTTTTAATTTAGTCCTGTGAGGCTGAAAAAGGAGATTAGAAAATCTCCTTAAAACTAAAAATAGGAGGTTTTTTTATGACTGAAAACGTGATTAAAGAGAATGTATATGAGAAAGAAGAAATAAGTCTTAAAAGTTCATCAAGAAAAGTAGTATTGGCACTTCAACATTTAATAGCTATGTTTGGAGCCACAGTATTAGTTCCAATGCTTACAGGTCTGAATCCATCCATAGCTCTTTTTTCAGCAGGAATGGGAACCTTGATATTTCACCTATGCACAAAGGGAAAAGTACCAGTATTTTTGGGTTCTTCCTTCGCTTTTATACCAGTAGTTTTGGCTGTAAAAGAAATGTATAATGGAGATTTATCTTATGCCCAAGGCGGAATGCTTGTAGCAGGACTTATATATGTAATAGTATCCTTTCTGATTAAGAAAATAGGTGTAGAAAAAATAGAAAGATATCTTCCTTCACAAGTAGTAGGACCAATGATTATAGTTATAGGAATGAATCTTATTCCAACAGCAATAGATATGGCTAGTAACAATTTTTTAGTAGCAGGAATTACATTGGGAGTGGCACTACTTGTGAACTTTAAAGGGAAAGGATTTTTTAAGCAATTGGCAATTTTAACTGGAGTAATAGTTGGATACTTGGTATCCTTGAAACTTGGTTTAGTAGACTTAAATTTAGTAAAGGAAAGTCCAGTATTTTCATTACCACCTTTCAATTTACCCAAATTTGATATAGGAGCGATAGCTATAATAGCACCAGTAGTGCTAGCAGTATTCATGGAACACATAGGAGATATCACTACAAATGGTCAAGTAGTAGGAAAGAATTTCATAGAAGATCCAGGACTAAATAGGACACTACTTGGAGATGGTCTTGCAACTATGGCAGCTTCATTAATCGGAGGACCTGCAAATACAACTTATGGAGAAAATACAGGAGTACTTGCGTTAACTAAAAACTATGATCCATCTACCTTGAGATTGGCAGCAGTATTTGCTATAGCATTGGGATTTGTCTCAAAAGTAGGAGCATTTTTAAGTACGATACCAGTACCTGTAATGGGTGGAATAAGTATAATGCTTTTTAGTATGATATCTTTAGTAGGAGTACAGACTATAAAAAATAGCAAAGTGAAATTTAATTGGAAGAATATAATAGTTATGTCTACAATAATAGTTTTAGGTCTTGGCGGCAGTATAATAGAAAAGAAATTTGGAGTAGTCATAGGAATACCTATAAATGAAAGTGTAAAAATTTCAGGTTTAAGCTTTGCAGCTATAATAGGTGTGTTGCTAAATGCAGTGCTAAATAGAAATGTAAATGAATAATATATAAATAATATGAAACGAAGGTCTTCCTTAAAAATAGGGGAGGCCTTTATTTTTGTTTTAAAGATATTATTTTTTGATATAATATATAAAGACTGATAAAATTAAAAGGAGTTTTGTTATGAAGGCTAAGGACGTAATAATTATTGGTGGCGGAGCAGCTGGTATTATGGCTGCAATTGTAGCGAAGAGACAAGGGGCAAATGTAGTTGTTCTTGAAAGAAATCCAAGAATAGGTAAAAAGATATTGGCTACAGGAAATGGCAGATGCAATTATACAAATTCATTCACAGATATCAAAAATTATCACGGGAAAAATTCAAGGTTTGCATATAGTTCTCTTTCTCAGTTTGGAGTAAAAGAAACCATAGATTTTTTTGAAAGACTAGGGATTGCTCATGCAGTAGAAGATAATGGAAAAGTGTTTCCTCTATCCTTTCAAGCTTCAAGCGTACTAGATGTTTTAAGATATGAATTAGAAGAACTTGGAGTAGATATTATTTGCGATGCCTATGTAAAGAATATAGAGAAAGATAAAAAAGGTTTTTTAGTAATATTGAAAGATGGAAGAACAAAAAATGGAGATGCAGTTATATTGGCTACAGGTGGAAAAGCTATGCCTTCTTCTGGTTCCGATGGGAATGGCTATGCTTTAGCTAAAAATTTTGGTCACAACATTGTAGAAGTGTTTCCAGGATTGGTTCAATTGAAATTAGAGGGAGATTTCCTAAAAGCCATTGATGGAGTGAAAGTAGTGGGTACAGCAACCCTTTTACATAGAGGAAAGACTGTAAAACAAGATACGGGGGATATCTTATTTACTAATTATGGCATATCAGGGCCACCAGTACTGCAGTTAAGTAGAAGTGCATTAGAAATTTTAAATAAAGGGGAAAAGCCAATACTTAAAATATCCATAATAAACACTAAGAAAAAAGAAGAATTATTTGAATATCTCAAGATGAGATTTAGCTACATGTCCAAAAAAAGTATCGATATTGCTCTTATTGGTCTCATAAATAAAAGATTAATAAATGTGATCTTAAAAGAGATAAATATTGATAAAAATAAAAAAGTTGCTAATTTATCTAATGAAGAAATAGAAGAAATAGCTAATATTTTAACGGATTGGAGGTTTAAAGTGATTGGGAGTAAATCTTGGGATGATGCTCAAGTTACTGCTGGAGGCATAAATACGAATGAAATAGACAGTAAAACCATGGAATCTAAATTAATTAAAGGTCTATATTTTGCTGGAGAAATGGTTGATATAGATGGAGATTGTGGAGGCTTTAATCTTCAATGGGCTTGGTCGTCTGGTTATGTAGCTGGAATAAACGCAGCATTAGATTAAAAAAAGGAGGAAAAACATGTACAAAATACTTGCATTAGATTTAGATGGTACACTTTTAGATCCAAATCATGAGGTATCTAAAACTAATATAGAAAACATAAGTAAATTGATGGATAAAGGTGTAAAAATCATATTGGTTTCAGGAAGAGAACCTTCTTCTATAGCACCTATTGGTAGAAAATTAGGATTAAAGGATTGCTTGGTTGGGTTTAATGGAGCTATAATTACGGATTATACAGGAGAAAAAGTAATATATGAACAAAATATAGATTCTGAGGTGACGAAAGAAATAATTGAAATATGTATGGAAAAGGATATATATAATGTAGTATTCATAAGGAATAAGCTATATGTATCCAATAAGGATGACGATAGATTTAAATTATTTGAAAAATATACTACTACTGAAATAGAAGAAGTAGAAAATTTATATGAATTTCTTGATAAAAGCAATTTATGGGAAAGTGTAGGAAAGATATTGCAATCGGGAGACAATGAAATTTTGACTATGTTTAAAGAAAAGAATCTATCAATATATAGAGATGATATTACAGCTGAATTTTCTCTTCCGTTTTTTTTAGAAGTGTATAATAGTGGAGCAAGCAAGGGACATGCCATGGCTAAGATAGGAGAAACCTATGGTATAGATAGAGATGAAATAATAGCTATTGGCGATGGTGAAAATGACATTTCTATGATTGAATATGCAGGTGTGGGAATAGCAATGGAAAATGGATTGGACATTGTTAAAAAAAATGCAGATTTTATAACTTTATCGAATAGTGAAGATGGCGTGAGCTATGCTATTAAAAAATACTGGGGAGAGTAGATATCTCCCTATTTTCTTTAATTGTATTCATTTTTATATTTTGTAAAAAACTATTTAAAAAATTTAGAAATGCAATTTAAATGGTTAAAAAATAAACATAGCTTGACTATTAAGTAGAGTATGAATAGAATATACATGAAAATAGTTTTAGAGTATGAAAAAAAATTCAAGGGTGATTGATATGAGTAAAAAAAAGTATGATATGAGACTTATGGTTAAATGTGCACAGATGTATTATGATGAAGAATTAAATCAAGCGAATATAGCAGAAAAACTTCAAATTTCTAAATCTTCAGTTTCTAGAATATTATCTGCTGCCAAAGAAGAAGGAGTAGTAAAGGTTGTAGTAAATAATCCATTTAAGGATGAAAATATAAAACTAGAAAAGCAACTAGAAGAAAGATTTGATTTAAAAGAAGCAATAATTGTTGACAGCATGTCAAATGATTATGAAGAAATAAAGAAAGAATTAGCTAAAGCTGCTGCAGATTATTTGGAAAGAATCATTAAAGATGGACAAATCATAGGTGTGACTATGGGAACAACTTTATGTAAGATTCCCATGTATGTAAAAAACGACAAGAAGCATGATGTTACTTTTATTCCATTGCTTGGAGGAGTGGGCGAGACAAATGTTGAGATTCATCCCAATAGTATTGCACTTAATTTAGCGAAAAAATTCAGGGCAGACTGTAAATTGTTACATGCTCCTTCAATAGTAGATAATCCAGATAGGAAAGAAATGTTTGTACAAGATAAGAATATACAGTCATTTTTTGATTTAATGAAAAGGGTTGACATAGCAGTTGCAGGAATAGGTTTTCCTTTGGAAAATACTTCTACATTGGTGGAAAGTGGCTATTTTACAATGCAAGATATTAAAGAATTAGAAGAACAAGGAGCAGTAGCAGATATTAGTATGCTATTCATGGACAAATATGGGGATGGAAGTTCTTTTGAGTCTAACAAAAGGGTTATAGGTATGAATTTAGAAACCTTAAAAAGGGTTCCATTAACCATAGGAATAGCTGGTCATGAGCATAAGAGCAAAGCGATTTTAGCTACTCTTGTAGGGAAATATATAGATGTACTTATAACTGATGAAAATACGGCGGAGAGCGTTTTAAAGCTATCAGACACATATTGATTAGGTAGGTGAGAAAAATAAGCGATTTATTAAAAATAATGATATTTATATTTGGAATGTGGATGCTTCAAGGAATTTTAGCTTATTTTCAAATCAAGCATTTTAGAAAAGTTGTAAATGAGATGAAAAAACAAGGAAAAGTTTTAATTGGTCAACAAAAAGGGAAGTTAAGTGCAGGAAGTATAGTGGTTTTGGCAATAGACAAGCACAACAAAGTAATAAATGCTCAAGAAATGAGAGGAATAACTGTTTTCGATAAATTCAGAGTTAAAGATGAGTTTATAAATAAAAGTATAGATGAGTTGAAAAGAGAACTCCCAAATATGAAAAATAAAAAGAGTAGTTTAGCTTTAAAAAAAGCTATTGAACAATTATAGAAATAATTGTTCAAAAAATCAGCAAATATTGAAAATACAAAATTTTCACAATTATAAAAAACAAGAAAGGAGGTAAAATTTTCAATTCAGTAAAAATAATATTTAAAAAAAGAAAGGAGAATGATTATGGAGGTTTTAGCAAGAGGAGCTGAAGGATTTATAGGCTTATTTCAACAAGGTGGAGAAACGTTTGTAGGATTGGTAACAGGCATACTCCCAACATTAATTGTATTGATAACTTTTGTAAATGCCATAGTAAAGATTATAGGAGAAGACAGGGTTCAAGGTGTAGCAAAAAAAGCAACAAAAAATGTAATTACAAGATATACATTGTTGCCACTAATAGCAGTTTTCTTTTTAACTAATCCTATGTGTTATACTTTTGGAAAATTTCTAGATGAAAAATACAAACCAGCTTTTTATGATGCAGCAGTATCTTTTGTTCATCCTATAACTGGACTTTTCCCACACGCTAATCCAGCAGAATTATTTGTATATCTTGGTATTGCAGAAGGGATAAAACAGTTGGGATTACCATTAGGACAACTTGCTGTAAGATATTTTCTAGTAGGACTTATTGTTATATTTATGCGTGGAGTAGTTACTGAATTTATTACGGCTCGTATGTTAGGCAAGAAATAAGACTAGGAAATTACATTAAAAAATGAATGGAGGTAAAGTCTATGGCTTATAAAACTATAAAGATAAAAAAAGGATCTGGTGGTTGGGGTGGTCCATTGATTATAACTCCACAATCTGGGAAAGATAAAATATTGTCAGTTACTGGTGGAGGAGTTAGTCCTGTTGCAGAAAAAATTGCAGAACTTACAGGAGGAGTTGTTGTTGACGGATTTAAGACAAGCGTTCCCGATGAGGAAGTTTTAGTTGCTGTTGTAGACTGTGGTGGTACTGCAAGATGTGGAGTATATCCAAAGAAGAATATCTATACAGTAAATTTAATGCAAGTTGGACAATCAGGACCATTAGCTAAATATATAAAAGAAGATATTTATGTATCTGGTGTTACTGTTAAGGACATAATGGTTGTTGATGATTTAGAAATGGATGTTAATAATGAAAATGTAGCATCAAAAATTGAAGTGAAAGAAACAGAAAAAAAGACTACTCAAACACAGAAAAAAGGAAATATTGTTGAGAAAATAGGCAAAGGTATTGGAAATGTAGTAGGAATATTTTATTCAGCGGGTCGTGAAGCAATAGATTCTGTTATCAAAAACATATTACCTTTTATGGCTTTTGTTTCTATGTTGATTGGTATCATAATAAAAAGTGGAATTGGAGATGCGATTGCTAAAGTTATTGCTCCTTATTCTGGAAGCATAGGAGGATTGCTAGTTATATCTATAATTGCAGCTATACCAGTTCTTTCACCATTGCTTGGACCTGGAGCAGTTATAGCACAAGTAGTAGGAGTTTTGATTGGTGTTGAAATAGGAAAAGGTAATATTCCACCTCAATATGCATTGCCAGCATTGTTTGCTATAGATCCACAAGTTGGTTGTGATTTTATACCAGTAGGATTGAGTTTAGGCGAAGCGGAGCCTGAAACAGTAGAAGTAGGTGTTCCAGCAATATTATTTTCAAGATTGATTACTGGTCCTATATCTGTTTTGATAGCATACTTATTTAGCTTTGGCTTATATTAATATATAAAAACGTTTTACTTGATTATTATCTAAGACAGGAGGAGACCTATGAAGTATTCAGTTAAAGTAGTTAAACTAGGAGAAATGGTAGAAGAATTTATTGGAGAAAAAATGCTAATCATTTTCAATGAAAATGCCCCAGAAGAATTGGCTGAAATCTCGGTCTTACATACAAAAGATGTGTTGAAAGAAGATGTAGAAGTAGGAGATACAATGACTATTGGAGATGTGAAGTATGAAGTAGTAGCAGTTGGATGGGAAGCTAATAAGACTTTGAGAGAATTAGGACATTGTACATTTAAGTTTAAAGATTCTGATACTGCCGATTTGCCGGGGGTTATAAATTTAAAAGGAGAAGAACTAAAAGAAATAAAAATAGGAGAGACCATTTCTATATACTAAATAGATGTATCTCCCCAAAAAAAATAAAATGAATTATGTTTACAAGTATAGTATACCAAAAAATGAAAGATAAAGAAATCCAAAATTGTGGATTTCTTTATCTATTCTAAATTGAGTATTTAATAAATATAGATAAAAAGAAAGCCGAATAGTTATTGACTATTTGGAGGTGTAATATTATAATCAATGTGAAATAAATTTAATAGTGTGAAATAAATTTCAAATACATTATCAAATATTTTTAAAAATAGGAGGAATTAAGATGTTAGGACTTAATACTAAACTTGCCAAGTTAGAAGAAGAAGGTAAAACCATTAGAGTTGGGTTGGTTGGAGCTGGCCAAATGGGCAAAGGTATGGTTAGTCAAATGAAATTAATGAAAGGAATGACTCCATCATTAGTAGTAGATATAAATCTTGACAATGCAGTGGAATCATTTGTATTAGCTGGAATAAGTAAAGAAGACATAGTTGTTGCTAAAACTCTAGAAGAAGTAAATGTAGCAATGGAACAAGGTAAATATGTAGCAGCACAGGATTCAGAATTTGCAGTTAAAGCAAATCTTATTGATTCAGTAGTTGATGCAACTGGTGTTCCAGATATTGGAGCAAAGCTAGCCATAGATTCAATCTTCAATAAAAAACATATTGTTATGTTAAATGTAGAGTCAGATGTAGTAGTTGGACCAATACTTAACAAGATGGCTAGAAATGCAGGAGTAGTATATACAGGAACTGCTGGGGATGAACCAGGAGCTGTTAAAGAATTATATGATTTTGCTGATGCAGCTGGATTTGATGTTTTAGCTATTGGAAAGGGAAAAAATAATCCTGTAAATTTGGAATCAACTCCAGATAGCGTTCGTGAACAAGCTTTGAAATCAGGAGTTAGTCCTAAGATGCTTACTTCTTTTAAAGATGGTACAAAGACTATGGTTGAAATGACTTGTATGGCTAATGCTACAGGATATATTCCAGATGTAAGAGGCGGTCATGCTCCAGTAGCTAAAGTTTCAGAATTGCCACAAGTATTTAGATTGAAAAGTGAAGGTGGAATTTTAAATCAATATAAAATTGTTGAATATGTAAATGGAATCGCTCCTGGAGTATTTATAATTGTTACAAGTAAATTGCCACAGGTACATCATGAAATGCAATATTTAAGCATGGGTGAAGGACCTAACTATGTACTATATCGTCCATATCATTTAACAAGTCTTGAGACACCTTTAACAGTAGCCAAAGCAGTTCTTGACAATGAGCCAACAATCATACCTATGGATGGAAAACCAACAGCTGAAACTATTACTATAGCTAAAAAAGATTTAAAAGCTGGAGAAAAATTAGATGGAATAGGCGGATTTACAGTATATGGAAGCATAGAAACTTATGAAATATCAAGAAAAGAAAATCTAGTGCCCCTTGGATTAATCAATAAGAATACTGTGATGAAGATTGACGCTAAAAAAGGTCAACCAATTACTTATGATATGGTTGAATTAGATAAGACTACTTTAATATACAAACTTAGAGAATTGCAAGAACACGTTATAGGATAAAAAACATAATATAAAAAAAGTGAGAATCAATTTAAAATTGATTCTCACTTTTTTTATACCTTGTTTTCAAGAAGATGGTTGAATTAGTAAATTGTTGTGGTATATATCGTTATAAGTGGTGGCACAATTAGTTACAACGTGGTTTTTTACGTTAATCATACATCAAAGATGTGTAAAATTCAACTTGGAAAATGGTTTCATAATGTTGGCATGATGATTGCATATATAATAAGCGAGGATGATAAGAATGAAAGAAAAATTAAAAAAGTTAATAGAAAGAGAAGACAAAAAAAATCCTTATACAGATGAACAAATTTCAGAATTTCTTCAAGTGAGTAGAGAATTGGTAACTAACTTACGAAATGAGTTAAATATACCAAATTCCAGAGGAAGAAGGATGAGCAATTTAGTCGATATAGTAAATTCTATATTGGAGAAGGATGAAAATATTTCAGAAAGAGATTTGACTCAAAAAGTAAATGAAAAGGGATTTAAGGTTTCTAGGCATACTATCAGAGAATGCAAAAAAGAAATTGGGCTTCAAAAAAGAGGAAGTATTAAAAAGACAAATGAGAACATTGACAATTCTATACAGAAGGAAAATACAAATTCGATTGGTCTAAACAAGCCAGAAGAGGGTTATAAAGCTTTTAAAAATATTATAGGTTCAGAGGGAAGTCTAAAGCCACACATTCAATTGGCAAAAGCGGCTGTACTCTATCCCCCTCATGGTCTTCATACACTGATATTAGGAGCTACGGGAGTAGGTAAAAGTGAATTAGCTGCTGCAATGTATGAATTTGCCAAAGAGTCTGGAACTATTTCTAAAGAAATGCCTTTTATTATATTTAACTGCGCAGATTATGCAGACAATCCCCAACTTCTTATGTCGCAATTGTTTGGTTATGCAAAGAGTGCTTTTACAGGAGCAGAAGAAGACAAGGAAGGTTTAGTAGAAAAAGCCAATGAGAGTGTTATTTTTCTAGATGAAGTTCATCGATTACCTGCAGAAGGTCAAGAATTGCTATTTTATATTATAGATAAGGGCAAATTTAGAAGACTAGGGGAAACAGATAAAGAAAGGCATGTACAAGTTACAATTATTGCCGCTACTACTGAAAATCCAGATTCAACTCTATTAGCTACCTTTAGAAGAAGAATTCCAATGATAATTGAACTTCCAACTTTAAGTGAAAGACCATTGAATGAAAGATTAGACATAATAAAAGAATTTTACAGAAAAGAAGCTAATAGAACTCAAAATTCAGTTAAGGTTAAAAATGAAGCACTAGGAGCATTGCTATTGTATGATTGTCCAGGAAACATTGGACAGCTTAGAAGTGATATACAAGTATCTTGTGCTAGAAGTTTTCTTAACTGTGTTGTGAATCGTGGAGATGTAATGGAAGTTAGTATAAATGAATTGCCTTTGAGTGCTAAAAAAGGGCTACTTAAGATACGAAACAATAGAAAAGAAATGCAAGAATTGACGGGCAATGTAGATATAGTTATACATCCTGACAATAATCCCATGAAAATGACACCTTATGAAAATTTATATATTCTTCCAAATGAAATATATGGATATATTGAAAATAGGTACAATGAGCTGAATGAACAAAATATAAATCAAGAAGCTATAAATCACATCATTGGAGTTGAAATGGAAGGTAAATTAGAGGATTTAATGAATAAAGTTAGACGAAATACAAGGCCTTTAGAAAAAAAGGATTTAATGAAAATAGTTGGACCTGAAATAATAAATGTGGTTGAGAAGATAATTAAAGTGGCTAGATGGAGATTAGGAATAAATGCTGATGATTTATATTATGTATTGGCAGCTCATTTGAGTACGACTATTGAAAGAGTAAAACAAGGAAAAGAGGCAAAAAATCCACAACTTGACAAGATAAAAAGAGACTACAAAGAGGAATTTGAAGTTGCAAAGGAAATGGTAGCTATTATTGAAAAAGAATTAAATGTAGAACTTTCAGAAGATGAAGCAGGATTTATAACAATGTATTTGAGAATGACAAGAGAAGAAGAAAACAAAGTTGAAGGACGAGTAGGTGTAATACTCATATCCCATGGAAATGTGGCAAGTGGTATGGCTGAAGTGGCTAACAAGCTACTAGGTGTAAATCATGTAAAAGCTATAGAAATGGCTCTAGATGAAAAGCCAGAGATGGCATTAGAACGAGCTACAGAAATGGCTAAGATTGCAGATGAGGGAAAAGGAGTACTTTTACTGGTAGATATGGGGTCCTTGGTGACTTTTGGAGAATTGATAACTAAAAGAACTGGAATTAGAACTCGAAGTATTGCAAGAACTGATACTTTAATGGTGGTAGAGGCCGTTAGAAGATCTATTCTTCCTGATGCAGATTTAGATGAAATTGCAGACGCGTTGGAAGAAGAACCTAAATATATAACAAAGGTGGCAACTAGAAAAGGAAAAGATAAAAACAAGCCTAAAGTTATTTTAACAATGTGCATAACAGGTCAAGGATCAGCTAAAAAGATAAAGGAATTGATAGAGAATCTAGTCAATGAATATGATGAGTCAGTAAATATAATTCCAATAGGAGCTGTATATGAAGATGTAAATATAATAATAGAGAATATAGAAAAGACTAATGAGATACTGGCTATTATAGGAACAGTAGATCCTAAAATAGATAGAATACCATATATATCATTAGAAAATATAATATCAGGTAATATTGAAGAGAAAATTAAGGAAGTTTTATTTGATGCTAAATTAGATGTAAAAAGAGGTAAAGAATTAAAAGTTGTAGATATATTAGATTCTAGGACAACAATATTTAATATGAAGACAAGTTCAAAAGAAGAAACTATAAAAAAACTTTCTGAACTTCTTTCTGAAAACAATTATGTTGATGAAAGTTTTTTTAGTTCAGTAGTAGATAGAGAAAGAATTGGTTCAACAAATTTAACTAAAGGAGTAGCTATCCCTCATGGGGATCCAGCAGGGGTTATAAAACCTGGAATCGGTTTAGGAATATTAGAAAACGAAATAGATTGGGATGGACAAAAGACAGGAGTTGTAGCATTGCTTGCTTTTGATGAAACTTGTATTGAACTTGTGAGAGAAATAAGTAATTTTTTCCATGAGGAAGGAAATTATGAAAAATTAAAAAAATCTACTGAAATTAATGAAATAATACAATTGTTTAGGAGGTAATTCGATGAAAGAGCCAATGGAACTTTTAAAAGAAGAATTAATTTTTATTGATGTTGAAGCAAAGGACAGAGGAGAAGCTATAGAAAAAATAGCCAAAGAATTATATAGAAGGGAATATGTAAAAGAAAGCTATATAAATGCAATATTAGATAGAGAAAAGGTATTTCCAACAGGATTGCCAACAGAAAAAGTAGGAATTGCAATACCTCATACGGATGCTATTCATGTAAACAAAAGTGCCATGGCTATTGGAGTGCTAAAAAATCCAGTTATATTTCAAATGATGGGAATGCCTGAGGAGAATGTAAATGTAAATATAATATTCATGATGGCTTTAAATGAGCCAAAGGGTCAAATTGAAATGTTACAAAAACTTATGTCAATATTTCAGAACAAGTCTCTTCTTCTAAAAATGAGACAAGCTAAGACTAAAGAAGAAATAATGAAGGTATTTTCTAATACAATATAGATATCAATTTGGAATATGGAGACTATTCTTATAGATTAAGAATAATCCCATTATATAAATAAACGCCAATTCAATGAAAGGAGGGGAAAAGATGGTTAAAATATTAGTTGCATGTGGAACAGGTATCTGCACATCTACTATGGCTGCAGATAAATTAAAAAAAGAATTAGAAAAGAGAGGCAAAGCAAATAATGTTTCCATCACTCAATGTAAAGTAGCAGAATTGAGTTCAAAGGCAGCAGATTATGATTTGATAGTTGCTACTACTCAAGTATCTAGCAAAATTTCAACGCCTGTTATCTCTGGACTTCCATTTTTGACTGGAGTGGGAATTGATAAAGTTGTTGATGAAGTAGTTGAAAAACTAAATTTATAAATAATAGGAGGGTGGGAGGATGAAAGTATTAGACTTTATTGTTGGACTTGGTCCACAAGTAATGATGCCTATTATAATAACTATTTTTGGATTAGTATTAGGCGCTAAATTTGGTAAATCTCTTAGAGCAGGTTTAACTGTAGGAGTAGGTTTTGTTGGATTGAATTTAGTTATTGGCCTTCTTGGGGGAACTCTGGGACCAGCAGCTCAAGAAATGGTTCAAAGATTAGGATTAAATTTGACGGTTATAGATGTTGGTTGGCCAGCAGCTGCAGCCATAGCTTTTGCTTCAAGAGTAGGCGCTATAATAATACCAATAGGATTGTTAGTGAATATTTTGATGTTGGTAACAAATACTACTCAAACAGTAAATATAGATATTTGGAATTATTGGCATTTTGCTTTTACTGGTGCATTGGTGCAAGGCGCTACAGGTAGTACAGCATTAGGAATACTTGCAGCAGTATTGGATATGATTATCATAATGGTTATTGCAGACTTAACTGCACCAGGAATTGAAAAATATAATGGACTTCCAGGAATTTCATTACCTCATGGATTTTCAGGAGCATTCGTTCCAATAGCTATTGCATTGAATAAAGTTCTTGATATAATCCCAGGAATAAATAAGATTGAAATCGATGCAGAAGATTTACAAGAAAAGTTTGGTGTATTCGGTGAACCTATATTGATAGGTACTATACTAGGGATACTAATAGGAATAGGTGCTGGCTATGATGTAAAAGGTGTTCTTGAAACAGGTATTACATTAGGCGCTGTACTAGTTCTAATTCCTAAAATGGCTGCTATGTTAATGGAAGGACTTATGCCAATATCTGATGCGGCTCAAAGCTTAATAGAAAGAAAATATAAAGGAAAAGGAAAGATGTATATTGGATTAGATTCAGCTGTTGGAGTTGGACATCCTGTAACTCTTGCTGTATCACTAGTACTTGTTCCAGTGACTATATTGTTAGCCGCAGTTCTTCCAGGAAACAAAGTTTTACCTTTTGCTGATTTAGCAGTTATACCATTTATGCTAGTAATGCTTGTTCCAATAACAAAAGGAAATGTATTTAGAACTTTCATCATTGGATTGATAACGATATCAACTGGACTATTGATTGCTACAAACTTAGCTCCATTACACACTCAAATGGCAGTAAATGCTAAATTTCAAATGCCAGAAGGAGCTACTATGATTTCAAGTATTTGTGATGGTGCAAACCCATTGTCATGGTTATTTACAAGAACTATGGAATTTAAAGTTGTTGGGACAGTAATCATGGTTGCTATTGCATTAGGACTTGCAATTTATAATAGAAAGAGAATTATGAATCAAAACTCTGAAAATTAATAAATAATAAGTATAAGTCAGGGAAATTCTCTGACTTATACTTTAATAAAAGAGGATGTGATGCAAATGATGCTAGAACAATTTAGAAAACAAATCGTAGAAATAGGAATTCAATTGAAAGAATATAAATTGATATCACTAACTGGAGGAAATGTCAGCGGAAGAGATGAAGAAACAGGTTTGATAGCTATTACTCCAAGTGGAATGGAATACGAAAAATTGAAACCAGAAGATGTGGTTATAGTAAATATAGATGGAGATATAATCGAAGGAAACAGAAAACCTAGTTCAGATTTAATAACACATCTTCAAATATATAAGGCAAGAAAAGATATAAATGGAATTATTCATACTCACTCTACTTATGCCAGTTGTTTTGCTGTATTGAATGAAAGTATACCAGTAGTGTCTACAACTATGGCAAATGAAGTTGGCGGAGAAGTCCCTGTAGCTAAATATGCTCCTGTTGCTTCTGAAGAATTGGGAATAAGCATAATTGAAAATATTGGGGACCAAAAAGCTGTTTTGCTACAAAATCATGGCGTATTTACTTTTGGAAAAGATCCTCACCATGCGTTAGTAGCAGCTGTAATGCTAGAAGATGCCAGCAAGGTATATTATTTGGCTAAGGCTATAGGTGAACCAATTAGATTGCCAGAAGAAGAAATAAAAAGAGCTAATGATTTATTTAAAAATGTCTATGGACAAAGATAAATTTTTCATATAGGTTTTTAAGACCCAGTATTAATTACTAGAATTGGTATGCTAAACTGGGTCTTTTTATACATATATTATTTTCAATGAAAGAAGATATATATGAGAAATTGATTGAAAAAACTTTTGAGTTCCGTTCCATATTAAAGAATCTTAGAAAAGTAAAAAAATAAGATGTACTGAGAATGATAGAAAAATGTCTATAGTGAAGGAGGAAAGTTTTGAAAGAATACAAATACAATCCAAAGAGATATTTTTTATCAGTAACAGCTCCAGGGTTTTTCATGATTGGCATTTTAATTTTCAGTCTGTCAAAAAATATAAAGTCTACAAATTTTAATATATATACATTGGCGATAATAGTATCTATATATGGAATAATTAATACCTTTGTTTCCATTAGTCATCCAGAAAAAATTGTGGATGATGGGGAAAAGCTTGAGTTTCATTCTTTTGGAAGAGTCCATTCTTATTATTTAAATAAAGTAAAGTATTTTAGAGTTAAGGAATATTATAATGGAAAAATTTATTTAAGAATTGGGAACCCCACCCTATTGAAAGGGAGATACTGGATAAATGCTCCTATGTATACTGATGGGGAAGAACTTTATTTAAGTTTTAGAGAAAGGGAAAAGAAAATACATCCTGATTCCTTAAAGTATAGAGAAAGTATTTCTTCAAAAAAGAAAAAATAAATAGAAATTAAAATTACTGATAAAATACTTTATTGACATATGTCAAATCCATTGACATATGTCAATAAAGTAGTATAATTAAATTAAAAGAAAATATAAATCGTGTCAAATGGCGCTTAGGACAAGGGGGATACTAAATGGATAAAACCAAAGAAAGGAAACTTGCGGAAATAGCTTATATGTACTATATAGATGAAATGAGTCAAAATCAAATAGCCAAAGAGTATGGAATTTCAAGGTCTATGGTATCTATGATGCTCAATGAAGCAAGGACAAAGGGAATTGTTAGAATTGAAATAAAAGATTCAGAACTATATTGTTTTGATTTGCAAAGAAAGATGGAAAAAATATTTGGACTAAAGAAAGCTATAATAGTACCTAGACTTTCGAAGAATGAAGATGGATTGATAACTCAATTGGCTGATGGAGCTACAGAATATTTAAGTCAAATAATTGATCACAATATGACAATAGCTGTTTCATGGGGGAGAACCGTATATGAAGTAGCAAGTAGAATTAGGTCAAATGGGAAAACAAATATAGTTATATCTCCGCTGGTTGGTGGAATTGGAAATGAGATGAACATTTATCATTCCAATGTAATAGCAGATACTATGTCTAAAAATTTAGGTGCAAGTTCTCTTGGATTGTATTCTCCAGTATTTGTTGCTACTAAAGAAGTAAGGAACTTGATATTTAACGATAAAAGTATAAAAAAGGTAATAGAAACCAGTGAAAGAGCTGATATTGCTATAGTAGGAATAGGAAGTATAGCTGCTTCAACTATGGCAGATATAGGACTTTTGGAAGAGGATGATATAAAGCAGTTGTTAGATGCTGGAGTCATTGGAGATATAAGCACTTGTTTTTTTGACAAAAATGGGCAGTACACAGAAAATATTTTTTCAGATAGAACTGTAGCTCTCAGTTTGGAGCAATTAAGAAAAATACCAACTATAGTTGCAGTAGCAGGAGGAGATAAAAAAATTAAAGCCATTCATGGAGCTCTTAAAGGTGGACTTATGGATGTACTTGTTACTGATGAAGTTGTTGCTAGAAGTATTTTAAAAGAGTATGAAGAAAATTAAAATAAATTGAAATTTTAAAGAAATCAGGAGGGATATAAATGACTGATATTAGTAAAGAAACATTGTTGGAAATGTACAAAAGAATGAATGAAGCTAGGTCCTTTGAAGAAAAGGTAAGTTACTTTTTCGCAAGAGGAATGGTTCATGGGACAACCCATTTATCAGTAGGCGAGGAAGCATCAGGTGTTGCTTCATGTATGGCTTTAAATAGTGATGATTTGATTACGTCTACTCATAGAGGTCATAGTCAAGTTATAGGAAAAGGAATAGATTTAAATAAAATGATGGCTGAACTACTAGGAAAATATACAGGATATTGCAAGGGAAAAGGTGGTTCTATGCATATAGCTGATGTAGAAGCGGGGAATTTAGGTGCCAATGGAGTAGTTGGCGGAGGGCATGGAATAGCTGTTGGAGCAGCTCTTACTCAACAAATGAAGAAGACAGGCAAAATTGTACTCTGTTTTTTTGGAGATGGAGCTTCAAATGAGGGAAGTTTCCACGAAGCATTAAATTTAGCTTCTGTTTGGAAATTGCCAGTGATATTTTATTGTGAAAACAATCTATATGGTATGAGCGTACCTATAGAAAAATCAATGAATATCAAAGATATTGCTAAAAGAGCTGATTCTTATGGAATACCAGGATATATAGTAGATGGAAATGATGCAGTAGCAGTTTATAATACAGTGAAAGAAGCTAGTGAGTATGTAAGAAGTGGAAAAGGCCCAGTATTGATTGAAAGTAAGACATACAGATGGTTAGGTCATTCTAAATCAGATGCTCAAATATATAGAAGCAAAGAAGAAGTAGAAGAATGGAAAAAGAAATGTCCAATAAAGAGATTTAGAAAATATATGTTAGAAAACAATATAGCAACAGAAGAAGAACTAGATACAATAGAAAAAAATGCTAGACAGGCTATAGAAGATGCAGTGGAATTTGCAAACAACAGTCCAAATCCACCAATTGAAACTGTAACAGAAGATGTATATGCATAAGGAGGGGAATGTAAATGGCAAATGAAATGAAAGAAATGACATATAAAGAAGCTGTTAAATTGGCAATGGTTGAGGAAATGAGAAGAGATGAAAATGTATTTTTGATGGGTGAAGACGTAGGTCTATATGGCGGTGCTTTTGGAGTATCTGTAGGCATGCTTGATGAATTTGGAGAAGAAAGAGTTAGAGACACTCCTATATCAGAAGCTGTAATAGCAGGAGCAGCAGCAGGAGCAGCTGTTACAGGAATGAGACCAATAGCCGAAATTATGTTTATGGACTTCTCAACAATAGCAATGGATGCATTGGTGAATCAAGCTGCTAAAATGAGATATATGTTTGGTGGAAAAGCTAAAGTACCAATGGTTTTAAGGTGCCCTGGTGGTTCAGGAACAGGAGCAGCAGCTCAGCACTCTCAAAGTTTAGAAGCTTGGTTCTGTCATGTACCTGGACTAAAAGTAGTAGTACCTAGTACAGCAAAAGATGCAAAGGGGCTTTTGAAGGCAGCAATTAGAGATGACAATCCAGTCGTATTTGTTGAACAAAAAACTCTTTATAAAATAAAAGGTGAAGTTCCTATGGACGAAGAGTTTATAATTCCTCTAGGAAAAGGTGAAATAAAGAAAGAAGGAAAAGATGTAACAATCATTAGCTATGGTAGAATGCTTCCAAGGGCACTAAAAGTAGCAGAAGAAATGGAAAGTGAAGGTATCAGTGTAGAAGTATTAGACCCTAGAACTCTAGTACCATTGGATAAAGAATTGATAATTGAATCAGTAAAGAAAACAGGAAGGGTAATACTAGTAAATGAAGCATGCAAAACTGGAGGATATTTAGGAGAAATAGCTTCAGTTATAGTAGAAAGCGAAGCTTTTGACTATCTTGATGCACCAATAGTTAGATTAGCAGGATTAGATGTGCCAGTACCATACAACCCTGAATTAGAAAAAGCAATAGTTCCAAGTGAAGAACAAATAAGAGAAGCAGTACTCAAAGTTATGAACCGATAGGGGGGAAGAGTGATGGCAACAGAAGTAATAATGCCTAAAGCAGGTATGGATATGCAAGAAGGGCAAATTATAAAGTGGTATAAAAAAGAAGGCGAACATGTAGAACAAGGAGAAGTTCTACTTGAAATAATGACAGATAAAGTAAATATGGAAGTAGAAGCAGAAACTTCAGGATATTTGCTAAAGATATTGAAACATGATGGAGAAACAGTTCCAGTTATAACTACTATAGGATATTTAGGAGAAAAAGGAGAAGTCATTGAAGCTGCAGCTGCTAGTGAAACGAAAGTAGTAGAAGAAAAAGCAGTAGCAACTAAAGAATCTCCTAAGGTAGAAAAAGAAGAAGTAGTAGAAGAAGTAAAAGGAAAAGTAAGAGCAACTCCAGCAGCAAGGAGAATTGCAAGAGAAAGAGAAATTGATTTGTTAAGTGTTAAAGGTTCTGGTCCAAAAGGAAGAATACAACAAATAGATGTATTAAATTATAAAGAAGATGTCATTAAAGTTTCACCATTGGCAAGAAGAATTGCTGAAATAGAAGGAGTAGATTTAGAAGGTATCGTAGGTAGTGGATTTAATGGGAAAGTGATGAAAGAGGATGTACTAAAGGTATTAGGAAATGGAGAAACTGAAGAAACTGCAGAAACTCAAGATGAAAGAATTCAATTAGTTCCTATGACTAATATGAGAAAGATAATAGCAAAGAGAATGAGTGAAAGCTATTTTTCTGCTCCAACTTTTACATTAAATACAGAGGTAGATATGACAGAAGTCAAAGCACTAAGAGCAAAAGTGAAAGACATGATTTTAGAAGAAACAGGAAAGAAAATCACTATTACAGATATAATAATGCTTGCTACAGCTAAAGCTTTAATTAAACATCCATTGGTAAATGCAAGTATATCAGAAGATGGAGAAAATATTATACTTCATAAATATGTAAACTTAGCTATGGCAGTTGGACTTGAAAGTGGACTTCTAACTCCAGTTATAGAGGATGCAGACAAGAAGAGTTTAACTGAAATGGTTTTAGCAACAAAAGATATAGTAGAAAGAACTATGAACATGAAATTATCACCAGATGAATTGCAAGGAAGTACATTTACAGTAAGTAATTTAGGAATGTATGGAATAACTCATTTCAATCCAATTATAAATCAACCAAATAGTGCAATATTGGGAGTAAATACTACAGTAGATAAGGTAGTAGCTGTAAATGGAGAAATGAAGATTAAACCTATGATGACATTGAGTTTGACAGTAGACCATAGAGTGATAGACGGAGTAGTAGGTGCTAAGTTCCTACAAGATTTAAAATATCTACTAGAAAATCCAGTAGCTATGCTCATATAAAGGAGGGAATAGTTGTGGCAACAGAAGTAATAATGCCTAAAGCAGGTATGGACATGCAAGAAGGGCAGATTATAAAGTGGTATAAAAAAGAAGGCGAATATGTAGAACAAGGAGAAGTTCTACTTGAAATAATGACAGATAAAGTAAATATGGAGGTAGAAGCGGAAACTTCAGGATATTTACTAAAGATATTGAAACATGATGGAGAAACAGTTCCAGTTATAACTACTATAGGATATTTAGGAGAAAAAGGAGAAATCATCAAAGACGCAGGAAACAATGAAATAGTAAAAGAAGAAGTTAAAACCCCAGAAATAAAAGTAGAAAAAGATGATGATATTTATGATGTAATAGTTATAGGTGGAGGACCAGCTGGATATGTAGCAGCTATAAGAGCAGCTCAACTAGGTGGAAAAGTTGCAATAGTAGAAAAAAGTTTATTGGGTGGAACTTGTTTAAATAGAGGATGTGTACCAACTAAGACTTATCTTAAGAATGCTGAAATAGTTGAAGAAATAAAGGCTGCAGGAAGAAGAGGAGTTGTTTTGGAAAACTCCAATGTAAGTGTAGATATGGATAGAACTGTTGAACTAAAAAATGAAGTAGTTATGACCTTGACTAATGGTGTAGTAGGACTTTTGAAAAGCAATGGAATAGCTATATACAAAGGCATAGGAAAAATAACTAAAGATAAAAAAGTATCTATAAACGATAGTGAAATCATTGAAGGAAGAAAGATTATTTTAGCAGGTGGTTCAAAAGCAGCTAAAATAAAAATTCCAGGAATAGAAAGCAGATTGGTTTTGACAAGTGATGAAATGCTTAACTTAAAAGAAGTTCCAAAGGAATTGGCAGTTATCGGCGGAGGGGTCATAGGTGTAGAATTGGGATTAGCTTTTAATTCTTTTGGAAGCCATGTAACAATCGTTGAAATGATGGATAGAATAGTACCAAATATGGACAAAGATGTATCTACAGCGCTACATGATGCGTTGACTAGCAAAGGAATAGAAATTCATACTTCTACTAAGTTAAATGAGATAATTGAAAAAGATGGAAAACTCACATTGAAATTAGAAGGAAAAGAAGATTTAGTAGTAGACAAAGCACTATTATCCATAGGAAGAGTCCCAGATTTAGCAGGTATGGGAGAAGTTGAGTTTGAAATGGAAAGAGGAAGAATAAAAGTAAACGATTATATGGAAACTAGTGTAGAAGGAGTTTATGCACCGGGAGATATAAATGGCAGAAAGATGCTTGCTCATGCAGCTTTCAAAATGGGTGAAGCAGCTGCAATAAACGCTATGGGTGGAAGCGAAAAGGTAAAATTGGGCAATACACCAGCTGCTATTTATACTATGCCAGAAGCATCTTCAGTAGGACTTACTGAAGACGAGGCAAGAGAAAAATATGATATTTCTGTTGGTAAATTCACATTTATAGGAAATGGAAGAGCATTGGCTTCAGGACAAACTACAGGTTTTGTTAAAGTTATAGTAGACAAAAAATATGGAGAAATATTGGGGGTTCACATGGTAGGACCTGGGGTAGCAGAAATGATAAATGAGGCAGCAGCTCTTATGGAAATGGAAATTACAGTACATGAAGTTCTACAAACAGTTCATGGACATCCAACATATTCTGAAGCTTTTGTAGAAGCTTGTGCTGATACACTAGGAAAGGCAATACATTTACCTAAAAAAAATTAGCCTATATTATTTTCAAAGCCTTTCAGGTTTATATATTATAAAATAGCTTATATAAACTTGAAAGGTTTTTTTAAGAACATTTATACAGAGACTTTGCTTTTTAGAAAAATATAGTTTATAATTTTTATGAATCAATTAAAAAATATATTTGGAGGTAAACCCATGATTTATATAAAAAATGACTGCAATAAACCTCAATTTAATTTAGCACTAGAAGAATATGTGTTTAACTATTTAGATCAATTTGATGAAATATTTTTATTGTGGATAAACGAGCCTACTATTGTAGTTGGGAAACATCAAAATACTATTGAGGAGATAAACATTCAATATGTCAAAGAAAATAATATCAATGTAGTTAGAAGACTTTCAGGTGGTGGAGCTGTTTATCACGATTTAGGCAATTTAAATTATACTATAATATCTAAAAACAAGGATTCCAATGGCTTTGATTTTAAAACTTTTTCTCAACCTGTAATAGAAGTATTAGCTGATTTAGGTATACATGCAGAATTTACTGGGAGAAATGATATAGTTATAGATGGTAAAAAGTTCTGTGGAAATGCTCAATATATGAGAAAGGGAAGAGTACTTCATCATGGTGCTATACTTTTTGATGTAGAATTGGATGTTCTAGCTAAAGCTCTAAAAGTATCACAAGATAAAATAGTATCTAAAGGAGTCAAATCAGTAAGGAGCAGAGTCACAAATATAAAAGAACATTTAAAGGAAGATATCACTATAGAAGATTTTAAAGAACTTCTTTTAAAACATATGTTTAAAGATAAAGAAGATATGGAAGTATATGAATTGACAGAAGAAGATTTAAAAAATATTAATAAATTGATGGAAGAAAGATATATGACTTGGGATTGGGTTTATGGACAATCGCCAGAGTTCAATATAAGAAAAGACAGGAGATTTCCAAGTGGAAAGGTAGAAATACTTATAGATGTAGATAATGGATTTATCAAGGACATTAAATTTTATGGAGACTTTTTCGGTCATGGAGATTTGAAGGATGTAGAAGAAAAACTAGTAGATATAAAATATAGTGAAGATGAAATAAATGAAGCACTAAAAAGCATTGATGTAGGTTACTATTTTTCAGGAATTTCTCAAGATGAACTTCTAAAAGCTATTATTGATTAAAGGCGTCTTGACAAATTGATAGCTTTTGATGTATCATTATTCAAAATGGAATTTCATATTTAATAGCCTTGATGAGGAGAGTAATAAAAGGGATTGCTTACAGAGAAATGATCATTTGGTGAAAGATTGTTGCTTAACTTTTATGAAAATCGCCTCTAAGCTGGATGTTCGAAAATACATAGTAGGGCATCTCGTGTTTTCACGTTATGATTTAATGAGAGATAAGGTATATACTTATAATATGGGTGGTACCACGGCATGTTCGTCCCTATTTGTCACAAAATGACATAGGGACGTTTGTTTTGCCACTAAAATTAAAATTAATAAAATATAGAGAGGATGAAAAAAATGGCTTTTAAAGAATTATCAAATTTGCCAGTAAAGGATAGAGAAAGTCAAATATCAGATTACTGGAATGAGATAAATTTACTTGAAAAGAGTATAAACTCTAGAGATGAAGACAATCAGTTCGTATTTTTTGAAGGACCTCCAACAGCCAATGGAAAGCCTGGTATTCACCATGTTATGGCTAGAACTCTAAAGGATGTTGTGTGTAGATACAAGACTATGGAGGGGTATCAAGTAAAAAGAAAAGCTGGATGGGATACTCATGGTCTTCCAGTAGAAATTGAAGTAGAAAAACAACTCAAGCTAAATAAAAAGCAAGATATTGAGGACTATGGAATTGAAAAATTTAACAAACAATGCAAAGAATCAGTTTTCAAATATGAAAGCTTATGGCGTGAAATGACTAAGAGAATGGCCTATGAAATAGATTTAGACCATCCATATATTACCTTGGACAATGACTATATTGAATCTGTATGGTGGATACTTGATAAGTTTTTCAAAGAAGGATACATCTATGAAGGGCACAAAATACTTCCTTATTGTTCAAGATGTGGAACTGGTCTTGCTTCTCATGAAGTAGCTCAAGGTTATGAAGAGATAAAAACAGAAACTGTAATAGTTAAGTTCAAGAGAAAAGATAAGGATGAATATTTCTTGGCATGGACTACTACTCCTTGGACATTGCCAAGCAATGTGTGCTTAACTGTGAATCCAGAAGAAACTTATATAAAAGTTAAGCAAAATGATGAAATATACTATGTAAGTAAAACTTTAGCCAATAAAGTGCTAGGGGATGAATATGAAGTTCTTGAAGAAATGAAAGGTAAAGATTTGGAATATGTAGAGTATGAACAACTTATACCTTTTGTTAAAACCAATGAGAAAGCCTTTTTCGTTACTGTAGCTGATTATGTAACTACTGAAGATGGCACTGGAATAGTTCACTCTGCTCCTGCCTTTGGTGAAGATGACTACAATACAGGTGTTAGATATAAATTGCCAGTTCTTAAACCTGTAAATGAAGAAGGAAAGTTTACAGAAACCCCTTGGAAAGGGAAATTTGTCATGGATGCAGATTCAGAAATCATTCAGTGGTTGAGAGAAAATGGAAAGCTATTTAGAAAAGAAAAAATGCTACACAATTATCCTCATTGTTGGAGATGTCATACACCATTATTATACTATGCAAAGCCTAGTTGGTATATTGAAATCACTAAGCTTAAAGATAAACTTATTGAAAACAACAATGGCGTAGAATGGTATCCAGCTTTTGTAGGAGAAAAGAGATTTGGAAATTGGCTAGAAAACTTAAATGATTGGGCTATTTCAAGAACTAGATATTGGGGAACACCTTTAAATATTTGGAGATGTGATGATTGTGGTCATACTACAAGTATAGGTTCGAGAAGTGAATTGGCAGAAAAGGCCATAGAAAATATAGATGAAAATATAGAACTTCATAGACCTTATGTAGATGATGTTCATATAAAATGTGAAAAATGTGGTGCTACTATGACCAGAGTTAAAGATGTAGTAGACGTATGGTTTGACAGTGGTTCTATGCCATTTGCTCAGCATCACTATCCATTTGAAAACAAAGAAAATTTTGACAAACTATTTCCTGCAGATTTCATATGCGAAGGAATAGATCAAACTAGAGGTTGGTTTTATTCACTACTTGCTATATCTACTTTTGTCACAGGCAAATCTCCATACAAGAGAGTACTTGTGAACGATCTTGTGTTAGATAGAGAAGGTAGGAAGATGTCTAAATCAAAGGGAAATACAGTGGATCCATTTAGTCTATTTGATAAATATGGAGCAGATGCTCTAAGATGGTATATACTTTATGTATCACCACCATGGACTCCAACTAAATTTGATGAAGAAGGTATAAAAGAGGTAGAAAGCAAATTCTTTAGAACTATAAGAAATGTATACAATTTCTTCACTCTTTATGCAAATACAGATGAAATTGATCCAAGAGAGTTCAATGTAGAACATAATGATAGACCAGAGTTAGATAGATGGTTACTTTCTAAATATAATAGTTTACTTAAAGATTTAGAAGAAGATATGAATCAATATGATTTGACAAGGGCTGTAAGGAGAATTCAAGAATTTGTCAATGAGGATTTATCCAACTGGTATATTAGACGTTCAAGAAGAAGATTTTGGGCTACAGAATTGGATGAAGATAAGAAAGCTGTATATAAGACTACTTATGAAGTTCTTGTAGGATTGAGTAAGATTGTAGCACCTTTTGTACCATTTACAGCTGAAGAAATGTATAGAAATTTGACAGGAGAAATGTCTGTGCATTTAGATAATTATCCAAAGACTAATGAAGATTTGATAGATTTAAGACTTGAAGAGAAGATGGATTTAGTCAGAGATTTAGTAGGGCTTGGCAGAGCTTCAAGAGAAGCAGCTAAGATAAAAGTACGTCAACCTTTAAGTGAAGTTCTAATTGATGGGAAATATGAAGAGCTCATAGGAGATTTGGTGCCACTTATAAAAGAAGAATTAAATGTAAAAGAAGTAGTATTTGAAAAAGATTTATCTCAGTTTATGAACTATACTTTGAAGCCAAACTTCAAAGTAGCAGGACCAGTATTAGGACCAAAGATAAAAGCTTTTGGGAAGGCACTAAATGAAGTAGATGCTCATGAAACAGTTGAAACATTAGAAAGAGAAGGAAAAATCACTTTGAATTTAGGTGGAGAAGATGTAGAAATAGAAAAGGATTTTGTCATGGTGACTATTTCTTCAAAAGAAGGTTTTGATGTAGCTATGGAAAACAACTTGTTTGTAATTCTTGATACGACTTTGACTCCTGAATTAATCAATGAAGGATATGCAAGAGAGTTTATATCTAAAATTCAACAGATGAGAAAGAACAATGGATATGAAATGTTAGACAATATAAACATATATTATGATGGAGATAAGGATATAGAAGCAGCTATAAATTTCTATAGAGAATATATAATGAAAGAAACATTGGCAGTTTCCATAGAAAAAGTAAATGATGATTCCTTTGAAAGACAAGATTTAAATGGTCATGAAACAGGAATCAAATTGAGAAAAGTAGAATAAAATTTATTTCTAGTATCGAAATAAATGTGATATAATTATTAGGATAGATGTTAAACATCTATCCTAATTTACAAGGGGGTGTTTTGATGGAAAGACTTTTAGATATGGCTAAAAAGTTAGATGAAATGGAGACAAATATAAGTAAACTTACGTGGGTTCAATATACTGCAGGATATGATTTTGGCATAGAAGAAGCATATAAGAAAATGAACGAATTTTTGGAAGATAAGAAAAACTATGAATTGGTTCTTGAGTACAAGGGAAAAGATTTGAATCCAGAGGATAAAAGAAGAGTTGAAATTGTATATAATATGATTAAACCATATCATTTAAGCAAAGAATTAAATGATTTAAATTTAGAAATCCAAAAAAAGACCAACGAACTTTCTATGATACTTAATACCTTTAGATTTAAAATAGACGGAAAAGAAGTTTCTAGTGTAGAAATAGCTCAAATACTTTCCAATGAGGAAGATAGAGATTTAAGAAAAAAGGCATATTTTGCAAGAAACCAAATAAATAAACCTCTTGCTGATGGAGGATTTATAGATTTAATCAATTTAAGAAAAGAATATGCCAAAGCCTATGGAGATAAAAATTTTGTAGAGCATAAGTTAAAAATGAACGAACTATCTCCAAGTATTTTTGACAATTGGAAAGAAGATTTAAATCCCTATATTGATACTTTAAACAATAAAAGAGGGGAATATGCTAGAAGATTCATAAGTGAAGAAGAACTTATGCCTTGGGATGGAGCTTATGTAAAATCTAAAATAGCTCCAGCACTTAATACTACCGTAGATATGTCAAAGTATTATGACTATGTGAGAAATTTCTTCCTAAATTTTGGCATAGATATTGATAAATTCAATATTACCTATGACATTTTTTCAAGAAAAAATAAATCAGAATGGGGATACAATTTCCCTATAAAAAATGGAGTAGATTCAAGGATACTTGCCAATGTGAAAAACAAATATCATGAATACGGAGTACTTCTTCATGAAACAGGTCATGGAGTGCATTCATTTTTATTGGATCCAGAAGAAATCATTCTAAATGCTGGGGTCAGTGGAATAGTCACAGAAGGAATAGCAAATTTATTTGGTGGGTTTTTGTATGATGAATTGTTCTATAAGAATTTCTTTGATAGTTCAGTAAAAGAGCAATTTGAAGAAATGCAAGAATATGAGAAACTTGATTATCTAAGATTTGTAGGAGATATTTTCCTTGATCATGAATTGTATAAAAATGATATAAAATCTCTAGATGATATATATAATCTATATTTTAAATTAAATGGAGAATTGTTTGGAGATAAACCATATAATGAAGAACCACCTTTTGCATATAGAATTCACTATACAACACATCCAATATATATGCACAATTATTTCATGGGAGATGTAACCTGTGAAATGCTCAAAAAAGTATTTTATAAAAAATACAATGTAAATTCAGTTGCTGAAAAACCAAAAGAATTTGGGGATTTTCTCATAAATGAAGTGATAAGACCATCTGGATTATATAAATATGAAGAATTGTTTGAAAGAATAAGCGGAGATAAATTTTCACTTAAATGGTATTTAGAATAAAAAACGAATTAAAAATTAGACAAAGCAACCTAGAACATAAGTAGCCTATACTTAGTTCTAGGTTGTTTTTCATTTATACAAAGAAATATGTCTAAAAATCGCAAAAGAAAGATGTTGAAAAAATATTTATTTAATGTATAATTTAGATAAATACAGTAATAGCCATATTATACTTAGATATCCATATAAGAATTAAATAGGAGGGGATTCCATTGGGAAAAATAATTTATGCAAGTGGCTTTGTTAAAAATGTTTATAAATATAAATATGTGTAGAATGTAATTTTAGAGTTATCTACATCAAAAAAGAAAATTTTCATAAAAATTGCTAATATATGCATACATTTTAGGTTATTGACAATTTGATACTGAATATATACCTGAAATTAGCCATACAGGGTTTAGTTCTGATTTTGGTGTTAAAAAGTGGGTTATAAAAGTTGATTACGATGCAAAGTGTTATGAAGTTGGTGATTTAAAGAGTTTAGGTAACCATTATGTTTATGCATATTCAGATTATCAATACCACCCTGAAATCGGGATGGGAGATTATATGCTTTTGATGATTAGAATTCGTGAAAATGGAAGTGTAAGTAAGGAAATTACGAGCTTTAGTAGTGCTCATAGAGACAAAATCATAAGTCCTTCGACTTATATATATTTAGAAAAGGGATCAAGTCAATCACCTGTAATAAATGCTAAAAGTAATGAAGGGGTAGAAGTTATATTATGCTTTAATAATAGGGATTTTGGAATTGTTAATTCATTAGATATTTTAGAAGGTTATTTTTAATTGCCAATAAAACATCAAAATACAAGGAGGCGAAATTATGGGGAAAAGACATAAAGTGATACTTGTAAGTGTTTTAGTTATTACAGCAATTTTAGTATCTGCAATAGCTATAAGTACAAATACAGATACAAAAAATATGTCGGAGGAAGATATACTTGAAATAGCTAAAAAAGTCAGTGGGAAATACGAGCTTTTAAAGGATGATACTGTAATAGCAGTAGTTAATGGGCAAGAAGTATATAAGGGAGAACTTGAATATAGAAAGGCTTTATATGATGCAAACAATCAATTCAAAGGACCAGATGATTACAAAACACCTTTTGAAAAGATTGCTCTAGAAAAATACGAAAAGCATTATGCAGGAAAAAATAATATTAAGGTAACAGAAGAAGAGGTAGCAAAGGAGATAACTGAGGAAAAAGAAGAGTTATTTAAAGATGATGATTTTCTAGATTAATATATGGAAAATTTAGGATTGACACAAGAACAATATTGGAATGAATATAGACCAATTGAAATTGAAAGATATTTAACTCATTTAAAGGTTATAAATCATATATATGAAAATGATTTGGGAAAGGTAGGGCTAACGAAAGAAGAAGTGGATACAATGGAGAATGAAAATTATGTTATTGACAAAATAGAAGAATATCTAAAAAGTCAGATAGATATAGAATATATGGATAGTGAACTAGAAAAAATGCTAAAATGAATGTGATATAAATAATTGGCATAGATGCTAAACATACTTTTTAAAAATTAAAAGAGCTGAAAATAAATCTCATTTTCAACCCTTTAAAGGTTTAAATCAAAAAACTTCCGGTTCTTTGATTTTTGTCCCTTTTACATATCTATCTACAATATTTCTATCATCACCAATATATATAAATCTCTGCAATCTTTCTTCAAGAGTTAGATTTTCTATATTCCCTAAATTGGAATCATCTATAATCAATGCATCAAAATCATATCCAGGTTCAAAACTTCCTACTTTTCCAAAGAAACTTCCTCCACCTTTAGTACCAAGATAAAAAACTTCACTAGTATTTAAAGCTATATCTTCTCTATTAGTTTCAAGCCATTTTATTTTAGAAGCTTGAATAGCAGAAACCATGACTTTGGCTATACTAGTTTCATGACAACCAGATACATCAGTAGCTAATCCTACAGAAACATTTGTATTTAGAAATTTTCTCACAGGCATTATACCACTGGATAGGTTGTAGTTAGAATGTGGACAGTGGGCAGCATAAACATGGTTTTTAGCCATGAGTTCAATTTCTTCATCTGTAGTATATACACAATGAGCCATTACAGTTTTAGTTTGACCAAATAATTTGTATTTGCTATAAACATCTGCATAATTTAAAGATTCGGGATGTAATTCTTTTACCCAAGCTACTTCATGGGTGTTTTCACTTAAATGGGATTGGACAGGTATATTATATTTTAGTGCCAATTCTCCCAATCCTTCTAGTAGTTCAGGAGTACAACTAGGTACAAATCTTGGTGTAACAATAGGTTTCACTAAATCTGATTTGTCTTTATATTTTAAAATAAAATTTTCAGTTTCCCTTAAGGATTTTTCCGTATCTTCTAGTATATAGTCTGGAGCATTCCTATCCATATTTACTTTACCTATATAAGCTCCTATTTTAGCTTTGTCAAATAGATCAAAAAGTAGTTCTGTGCTTTCACTATGAATACTACTGAAGAATACAATTCTTGTAGTGCCAACTTTCCATATTTCATGAACTAATCTTTTATATATTTTTTCTGCATAGTGAATATCTTCATACTTTTTTTCTTCTGGGAAAGTATAAGTTTCAAGCCAAGGAAGAAGTTCTTTGTCTAATCCTAGACCTCTATTGGCAAATTGGGGAGCATGAAAATGTAAATCTACAAATCCTGGAACAATGAGCATTTGAGAACAATCGATAATTTGTTCTTTTGATAGTTTATCTTCCAAATTGTCATAGATTCCACTTACCTTTCCGTTTTCAACGACAATATAGGCATTGTTATGACACTTAAAAGCATCTTTTGTAGGGGTAAAGATTATATTGCCTTTAAAGATTTTAATATTATCATCCATAGTTATCTCTCCTCAGAATAAATTATATAATAAAGTTTCTTTTCATTCTATGGAATTGATATGAAAACCTTTGTAAAGTTTCTACAAAAAGATAAGCCAAGGATATCCTTGGCTTATGAACTAATTGTTTAAAACTTCCTTAAGTACTTCAACAAACTTTTTATTTTCTTCCATAGTCCCTATGGAAACTCTGATGAAAGTTCCTCCCATAGGTCTTATAATAACTCCTCTTTTCTGCATTTCCATAAAAACTTCATTTCCATTCTTTTTAACATCTACAAATATATGATTAGTTTCAGAAGGAGGGAAGAAAAGTCCCATTTTTTCAAATTCATCATATAAGTATTTTTTACCTTCTACATTTACATCAAAACATTTTTGAAGAAATTCTTTATCTTCTAATGCTGCAATAGCAGCTATTTGAGCTAGAGAGTTTACATTGAAAGGCCCTCTTACTTTATTTATGTTTTCAATTATTTCTTTATTGGCAATGGTGTAAGCAACTCTTATCCCAGCTAGGCCATAAGCCTTGGAAAAGGTTCTCATAGTCAATACATTTGGATACGTTTTCACAAATTTAATACTATCCATTGGATAATCTTTTCTTGTTACATATTCTCTATAGGCTTCATCATAAGCTACCACAACATTTTCTGGAACTTTGTCAAGGAAGTTTATGATGTCCTTTTCAGAAACCATAGTTCCTGTAGGATTGTTTGGATTGCACAACCAAATAAGTTTTGTCTTATCAGTTATAGCCTTTAGCATTCCATCTAAATCATAAGTATAATTTTTAAGAGGGACTATTTTAGGAATTCCACCCATCATTTTTGTAGTAGCTATATATCTTGGGAAGGTAATGTCTGCCATTATTATTTCGTCGCCTTTGTTTATAAATGTTTTAGCGATTAAATCAATCATTTCATCAGAGCCGCTACTTGGCAGTATTTCATCAGTACTAATATTATATTTTTTAGCTAATGCTTCTTTAAGCAAAGTCGCATTGCCATCAGGATAAATAGATAGATTTTCGCATGCAGCTTTTACAGCTTCTTTTGCTTTTTCTGAACAACCAAGAGGATTTTCATTTGATGCCAGTTTAATAACTTCCTTTAACCCATATTCTCTTTTTACGTCATCAATAGGTTTACCTGGTTTGTAAGGTGATAGTTCCTTAAGTTCCTCTCTATAAGATATATTCATAAAACCAGCTCCCTTCAAATATTAATATCCATCTTTTAGTATAACAGCACTATCATCTATAGGCAAGTTCAAAAAGCACTAGGATAATTATAGTATTCATGATATAATTTAAATTGGTACTAAATATTTATTTTTCCTGCATAAATTGGTTTCTTAGGGAAATATTAATTTTAAAATTGATTATAAGGTTTTAAAAGGAATTTTAAAATCTTTGTAGAATATTTAGAATTGATAAAAAATAATAGACTGGCTAAGGGGGAAAGATATAATGAAAGTATACCAAACAGATCAAATCAGGAATGTAGCTTTAATAGGACATGGAAGTAGTGGAAAGACAACATTGACAGAAGCAGTTTTGTTTGCTACAGGAGTGACAAAAAGGCAAGGAAGAGTTGAAGATGGAAATACAGTTTCAGATTTTGACAAAGAAGAAATGGCTAGAAAAGTATCTATTGGAGCTTCTGTAATCCCTACTGAGTGGGAAAACATAAAATACAATTTTTTAGATACACCCGGGTATTTTGACTTTGCAGGGGAAATGTACGGAGCATTGCGTGCAAGTGAAGCAGCAATTATATTGGTAGATGCTTCAGCGGGAGTAGAAGTAGGAACTGAAAAAGCTTGGCAATATACAGAAAAAAATAAAATTCCTAAAATGATATTTTTGAACAAAATGGATAAGGAAAACGTTAGTTTTGAAAAAGTATTAGCTCAATTGAAAGAAAATTTTGGAGATAAAATAGTACCTTTTACATTACCAATAGGTGAGGCAGAAAGTTTTAAAGGATTAGTCGATATAGTAGATGAGGTGGAAATTCCAGCAGAACTTGCAGATGAAGCTAGTTCAATAAAGGAAATGCTTACTGAAAAAGTAGCAGAAACAGATGAAGAATTGATGGAAAAGTATTTTGAAGGAGAAGCTTTTACAAAGGAAGAATTTGAAAAAGGATTAAAATTGGCATTTATGAATTGTGATCTTGTTCCATTGATAGTAGGTTGTGCTGAAAAGGCTATAGGTATTGAGGTATTATTAGACATGATTGGAAGATTTGTTCCTGCACCAAATGAAGTTGGAGCAAATGTTGGTTATAGGGGAGAAGAAAAAATAGAGAGAAAGGTTGATTCAAAAGAACCTTTTTCAGCCATTGTATTTAAGACTATTGTCGACCCATTTGTTGGAAAACTTTCTGTATTTAAAGTTCTATCTGGCAAAATGACAAAAGATCAAGAACTATACAATCCTAACAAAGATGATAGTGAAAAACTAGGAGGATTGTTTGTACTTCGAGGTAAAAATCAAATTGAAGTATCTGAAATTGTAGCCGGAGATATTGGTGCTACTTCAAAATTACAAATAACTCAAACTGGAGATACTCTTTGTGATAAGGGAAATATTATACAATTTGAAAAAATTGAGTATCCAGAACCATGCTTGTTTTTAGCAGTGGAACCAAAATCAAAAGGCGATGAAGATAAAATTGGTTCATCCTTGCAGAGACTTACAGAGGAAGACCCTACTTTTGTAGTTGAAAGAAATAGTGAAACTAAGCAGCAATTAATTGGAGGTCAAGGAAACATGCAACTTGCTGTTATTGTGAATAAACTTAAGAATACTTTTGGAGTAGATGTAAACTTGACAGATCCAAAGATTGCTTATAGAGAGACTATCAAAGGAACTGCTAGTGTTCAAGGTAAACACAAGAAACAATCAGGTGGTGCAGGTCAGTATGGAGATGTTCACATGAGATTTGAGCCATGTGAAGAAGAATTTATATTTGACGAAGAAATATTTGGTGGTTCTGTACCAAAACAATATATACCAGCAGTTGAAAAAGGCATTAGAGAGTGTTTAGATCATGGTGTATTGGCAGGATATCCTGTAGTTAATATAAAAGCTGTGTTGTTTGATGGTTCATATCATCCAGTAGATTCAAATGAAATGGCGTTTAAGATAGCTGCATCTCTTGCGTTTAAGAAGGGGATTGAGGCAGCAAAACCTGTTCTTTTAGAACCAATCATGAAAGTAGAAATACTTATACCAGAAGAGTATATGGGTGATATAATGGGGGATATGAACAAACGTAGAGGAAGGATACTTGGAATGGAACAACAAGAAGATGGTTCACAACTTGTTATGGCTGAAGCTCCTATGGCAGAAATGTTCAAGTATGCAATTGACCTTAGAAGTATGACTCAAGCTAGAGGAAGTTTCAGAATGGAATTTGCAAGATATGAAGAAGTCCCATCAAATATAAGTGAGAAAATAATAGAAGAAGCAAAAGCTGAAAAAGAATAAAAATAGTTGAAAATAAGAAGAAAAGTTTATTGAGAAAAATAGAGAAATAGTAAGGTATCAAGAGAATATATGAAGAAACATCATGTATTTTCATGGTACCTTCTTTTATACCTTTAAATGCCTATTGAAAAATGTATGAATATAAGTAAAAATCTATTTAGAAGGACAAAGAAAGTCAAAGTCAAAAGAGAGGTGTAAAAATGCCAAGATTGAGCAATATAATAGAAGAATTTATAAAGGAACTTTTAGAAGAAACTGAAGATGGTATTGTGGAAATTCAGAGAAATGAATTGGCGGATTATTTCGATTGCGCTCCTTCTCAAATCAACTATGTGCTTACAACTAGATTTACTCCATATATGGGGTATTATGTTGAGAGTAGAAGGGGCGGAGGTGGGTATATAAAAATTGTAAAGGTAGGAATAGATGATGATGATAATATAAATAATTTGATTGTAAATGCCATAGGAGATTCTATCACCAAAACAAAAGCCTATAGTATAATAAATAGTCTTATGGAAGAGGGCATTATAACAGAAAGAGAAGGAAATCTGATGAAAGTAGCTGTTGGAGATAGATCGCTTTCTCCTGCTACTGACAGGAATGTACTGAGGGCTAATATTTTAAAGAATATGTTATTGATTTTGTTGAAAGAATAGGAGTGATATTATGCTATGCCAAGAATGTGGGAAAAATCCTGCAACTATGCATTTTACTAAAATAGTCAATGGAGATATAACTGAACTTCATCTTTGTGATGAATGTGCAAAGAAACATAAAGAATTTGATTTTGATACAACTTTTTCGTTTCATAAATTCTTAACAGGGCTTATAGATAACATACAAGGAGAGTCATTTAAAGAAGAAAACATTGATATAAAATGTGATGTATGTGGTATGAGCTATTCAAGCTTTAAACAATCAGGAAAATTTGGTTGTTCTCATTGCTATGAGTCATTCAAATCAAAACTTATACCATTGTTAAAGGAAGTTCATGGACACGATACCCATATAGGTAAAATACCTAAAAGAGCTGGAGGAGCAATCGGTATAAAAAAAGAAATTGGAAAACTCAAAAGTCAGTTGGATATCTTGATTAAGAATGAAGAATTTGAAAAAGCTGCGGAAGTTAGAGATAAAATAAAATCTCTTCAAAATGAAATTGAAAATGATTAGAGGTGGTAAAATGATAAAATGGTTGGAAGATAGTGGAGTAGAAGATGATGTGGTTATCAGTAGTCGTATAAGAATTGCTAGAAATCTAGAAAATTTTAAATTTCCTCAAATAATGAACAGAGAAGAAGCTGAAGATATAAGTTTAAAAATATTAAATGTAGCCAAAAAATCTGATGGTTTTAATGATTATAAATTTTATAGAGTAAATGACCTTTCCGTTTTAGAAAAAAATGTATTTATAGAAGAACATTTAATTAGCCCAAATCTTGTGCAAAATCAAGAAAAGGGTAGTTTTCTTTTAAAGAATGATGAAAGTGTTACTATTATGATAAACGAAGAAGATCATCTAAGGATACAATGTCTTTCATCAGGATTAAATTTGGAGGAATTGTGGAGTGCAGCTAACAATATAGATGATATTCTTGAAGAAAGTTTGGATTTTGCTTTTGATGAAAAATTTGGTTACCTTACTTCTTGTCCTACAAATACAGGCACTGGCATGAGAGCTTCTGTTATGATACATTTGCCTTCATTAGTTTTTACGGGATATATGAACAATATTTATCAGGCATTAAGTCAAATAGGGCTTACTGTTAGGGGACTTTATGGAGAAGGGACCAGTGCTTTGGGAAATATTTTTCAAATATCTAATCAAACCACATTAGGTGAAACAGAAGAGGAAATCATTCAAAAGCTTAAGAATGTCATTATTCAAATAGCAGATAAAGAAAGAGAAGTTAGAAATAAATTGCTTAATACAAGACAAATTGAAATAGAGGATAAAGTATTTAGATCTATGGGGATTCTTAAATATTCAAGAATTCTTTCATCTAATGAAGCTATGTCTCTTCTTTCTGATGTAAAAATGGGAATAGAAATGGGTATAATTAAAAATATAGAACCTAAAGAGATAAATAAACTGATGATACTTATTCAACCAGCAAGTTTACAAAAATATTTTGAAACTGATTTGACTGCAGAAAAGAGAGATATAAAAAGAGCAGAATTGATAAGAGAAAAGATTTAGGAGAGGAGGAGTAAAATGGCGATGTTTGGTAGGTTTACAGAAAGAGCACAGAAATCTATACTATTGGCCCAAGAAGAAGCACAGAGATTTAAACACAATTATGTGGGGACTGAACATTTGCTATTAGGCCTTATTGCTGAAGGAGAAGGTATTGCGGCAAAGGCATTAGCTAATGAAGGCGTAGATTTGGAGACTGCTAGGGAACAAGTGGCGAATGCAGTTGGGTATGGAAATTATGAAACTGATATATTGGGATTTACTCCAAGAACTAAAAGAGTATTTGAACTAAGTTTTTTAGAAGCTAGAAATTTGGGAAACAATTATATTGGCACAGAACATATACTATTAGGCCTTATTGGAGAAGGTGAAGGTGTAGCAATAGCTATTTTAAGAAGCCTAGGAGTGGATATTGAAAGACTTAAAGGTAGTATAATAGAAATGTTCAAAGAAAGTTATTCAAAATCAAATCAAGGAGAAATGGAAGATAGTACACCAAATTTAGATAAGTACAGTAGAGATTTAAATGTTCTAGCTAAGGAGGGAAAAATAGATCCCGTTATAGGTAGGATGAAAGAAATTGAAAGAGTTATTCAAGTATTAAGTAGGAGAACTAAAAACAATCCTTGTTTAATTGGAGAACCCGGAGTAGGAAAAACTGCTATAGCTGAAGGCTTGGCACAAAAAATTGTAGAAGGCCAAGTGCCAGAAATAATCAAGGATAAAAGGGTTGTTGCGTTGGATTTACCAAGTATGCTTGCAGGAGCTAAGTACAGAGGAGAGTTTGAAGAAAGACTTAAGGCTGTAATGAAAGAAATAAATGAATCTGGAAATGTAATTTTATTTATAGATGAATTGCATACAATAGTTGGTGCTGGTGCAGCAGAAGGAGCTATAGATGCTTCAAATATATTGAAACCTGTTCTTGCAAGAGGAGAGCTTCAAGTTATTGGTGCCACCACTATAGATGAATATAGAAAATACATTGAAAAAGACTCAGCATTAGAAAGAAGGCTTCAACCTATTATGGTAGAAGAACCTACTGTAGAAGATACCATAAAGATTTTGGAAGGCTTAAGAGATAGATACGAAGCTCATCATAGGGTCAATATCACAGATGAAGCTATCCATGCAGCAGCAGAGCTTTCAAATAGATATATTACTGATAGATTTTTACCAGATAAAGCAATAGATTTAATAGATGAAGCTGCTTCTATGGTGAGGTTAAAATCCATTACGGCACCTGAAGATTTAAAGACAATTGAAGAAAAACTTGAGGAATTGGCTCAGGAAAAGGAAGAGGCTATAAATACTCAAAACTACGAGAAGGCTGCTAAAATAAGGGATAGGGAAAAAGAACTTAAGGAAGAATTAAACAATGAAAAGGTGAGATGGGAGCAAGAAAAGAAATCTACAACCTTGGAAGTTAAATATGAAGAAATAGCAAAGGTTGTATCAAATTGGACTGGTGTTCCTGTAACAAAGATGACTACTGAAGAAAGTGAAAGACTTCTAAATTTAGAAGAGATACTTCACGAAAGAGTTATAGGGCAAAATCAAGCTGTTGAGGCTGTGTCAAGGGCTGTAAGAAGAGCTAGAGTAGGTCTTAAGGACCCTAAAAAGCCTGTAGGGACTTTTATATTTGTAGGGCCAACTGGAGTTGGAAAAACTTATCTTGCAAAGGCCCTAGCAGAAGCATTATTTGGCGATGAAGATGCCATGATACGTATAGACATGTCTGAGTATATGGAAAAACATTCTGTGTCTAAACTCATCGGTTCTCCACCAGGATATGTAGGATATGATGAAGGCGGACAATTGACAGAGTTAGTTAGAAGAAAACCATATTCTGTAGTTCTATTTGATGAAATAGAAAAAGCACATCCAGATGTATTCAATGCATTGCTCCAAATATTAGATGATGGAAGACTTACAGATTCAAAAGGAAGAACTGTTGATTTTAAAAATACAGTTATAATTATGACATCTAATGTAGGAGCTACGACTCTTAAAAAGCAAAATGTATTGGGATTTTCATCTGGAAAAGATGAAGAAAAAGAAGAATATGAAAAAATAAAAGAAAATATTACAGAGGAATTGAAACGAACATTTAGACCTGAGTTTTTAAATAGAGTTGATGAGATCATTATGTTCCATCCATTAAATGAGGAAAATGTAAGTGAAATTGTAGATATCATGATAAAGGATTTGGAAAAGAGACTTAAGAAGATGGATATAAGTATCAATGTTAGTGAAGATACTAAAAAATATATTAGTAAAAAAGGATTTGATCCAGTTTATGGTGCTAGACCTCTAGAAAGAACTATAACCAAGATGATAGAAGATCAATTGGCAGAAGAAATACTGAAAGGAAATGTATCTAGAGATGACAATATAATCATCGACTGCAAAGAGGATAAACTCTTATTCAATAAAGAACCTGTATCTTAGATATAGGTTCTTTTATTTATAAAAGAAATATAGTAGGATATAGTTGATAGCAATTGATGAGGAGGGGTGATATGGGAAAGACTAAAACTAAATTTGTGTGTCAAAATTGCGGATATGAAACTTTTAAATGGATGGGAAAATGTCCATCTTGCAATGAATGGAATAGTTTTGTAGAAGAAATATATGAAAAGAGGGACAAAGCAAATATAATACAAAGAGATGTATCTGTAGAAAAACTTATAGATGTTGAAATAGATGAAGAAGACAGAATAAAAACAGATATGGAAGAACTTGATAGGGTTTTAGGAGGAGGAATAGTTAAAGGTTCATTAATATTAGTTGGAGGGGATCCTGGGATAGGAAAATCTACCTTATTGATACAAGTGGCAAATCATCTTTCAAATAAGGGTTTAAAAATTTTATATGTATCCGGAGAAGAATCACCTAAACAAGTGAAAATGAGAGCTGAAAGATTAAATTTAAAATCTGATGAATTATATATTTTATCAGAGACAA
Organism: Sporanaerobacter acetigenes DSM 13106; assembly: GCF_900130025.1. Classification (NCBI taxonomy): domain Bacteria; kingdom Bacillati; phylum Bacillota; class Tissierellia; order Tissierellales; family Sporanaerobacteraceae; genus Sporanaerobacter; species Sporanaerobacter acetigenes. The sequence continues at coordinate 46,215 of NZ_FQXR01000014.1, forward strand.
ATTTGGATATAATAAGAAATGTAATAGAGAAAATATTGCCAAATGTGTTAATCATAGATTCTATTCAGACTGTATACAATAGTGAAATAGCTTCAGCTCCAGGAAGTGTTAGTCAAGTAAGAGAAGCTACTCATGTATTGATGAAAATAGCTAAAAGAAACGGTATTGCTACTTTTATTGTTGGTCATGTAACTAAAGAAGGGTCTATAGCAGGACCTAGGGTCTTGGAACATATGGTAGATACAGTACTATATTTTGAAGGAGAAATGTATCAAAGCTATAGAATACTTAGGGCTGTTAAAAACAGATTTGGTTCCACTAATGAAATTGGCATGTTTGAAATGAGAGATATAGGATTGGTAGAAGTGAAAAATCCATCGGAAGTTCTACTTTCAGGAAGACCAGAGAATTCTTCTGGAACCGTTGTAGTTCCTAGCATGGAGGGTACAAGACCTATGCTTGTGGAAATACAGTCATTGGTTAGTGCTACAGCTTTTGGCATGCCAAGAAGAACTGCTATGGGAATAGATTATAATAGAGTTGTTCTGATGGTTGCAGTTCTTGAGAAAAAAATAGGATATAATATGCAAAATAGTGATGTTTATATAAACATTGCAGGTGGACTTCAAACAAAAGAACCAGCTATAGATTTGGGGATTATAACCTCTATAGCTTCAAGTTATAGAGATATATATGTAGATCCAAATACTGTTATTATGGGAGAAGTGGGTCTTACAGGGGAAGTGAGAAGAATAAGTTTTATAGATAAGAGAATTTATGAAGCTTCGAAGCTTGGTTTCAATAGAGCTATAATACCTAATATAAATACCAAGGATTTAAATAAGATAGAAGGCATAGATGTAATTGGTGTTGATAGTGTGGAAGAAGCAATGGAAATTGTTTTAGGAGGATAGATATGAAAGATTCCAAAAAAGATATGTATAGATCTATGAGTATAATAGCACCAGGAACCCTTTTAAGAGAAGGACTTGAAAGCATAGTGAGAGCTAAAACAGGTGCTTTAATAGTAGTAGGAGATAATGAAGAAGTCTTAAAAATTGTTGATGGAGGTTTCAACATAAATAGTGATTTTACAGCTGCTTATCTTTATGAATTGGCAAAGATGGACGGAGCCATAATACTTAGCAGTGACTGTAAAAAAATACTTTATGCCAATGCTCAACTCATTCCAGATCAGTCTATTTTATCAAGAGAAACGGGTATACGTCATAGAACAGCGGAAAGAGTAGCAAAACAAACGGATACATTGGTTATAGCCATTTCTCAAAGGAGAAATATCATTACTTTATATAAGGGAAACAACAAATATGTATTAAGAGAATCTAGCGAAATACTTGATAAAGCAAATCAAGCTATACAGACATTGGAAAAATACAAAAATGTGTTAAATCAAGATATGGGAAATTTGACTGCATTAGAGTTTGAAGATTTAGTTACGGTTTATGATATAGTCAAAGTTATTCAGAGATTGGAAATGGTCATGAGAATATCAGATGAAATAGAAAGATATATTTTGGAGTTGGGAAATGAAGGAAGACTTATAAGTATGCAATTAGATGAACTTATGAGTGGAGTAGTGGAAGACGGAATAAATATTATAAAGGATTATTCAAATTGGCCTGATAAATCTCATGAAGAAATAAAAAAATCCATAAGGGAACTTTCTTCAGAGGAACTTTTGGATTTTTATACTATAGCTAGGACAATGGGATATGATGGTGGAATTTCAGCATTGGATACAAGTGTTTATCCTAAAGGCTATAGAATACTTGGCAAAATACCAAGACTTCCAGCAGGCGTATTGGAAAATTTGGTGAAGATGTTTGGCAGTTTTCAAAAAATATTGAAAGCTTCCACAAAAGAATTAGATTTAGTTGAGGGCATAGGGGAAGTAAGAGCTAGGACTATTAAGGAAGCTCTAAGAAGATTTCAAGAACAAATATTTTTAGACAGGCACATAATATGAGAGCTAAACTGGAAGATTCCAATTTAGCTCTTAATTTTATTTAAGATTATATATTCCTAGAGTTTTGAGATTATCATATTCATTATTTAATATATCAGATAAATTTATTTCTAATGTGTCACAAAGAGCTGCTAAATAGAATAGGTAAGAGCCTATTTCTTCTTCTATTTTTTCACTACAAACTTCACATAGTTCTCCTTCTAGATGACTTTTTAGTGATTTTTTAAGTTCTTCTAAAGATTCGCTATTGTATTCTTGTTTTTTTGCATCTATTGAAATGCATCCACAAGAAGTGACGGATTTAATCACAGCTCTATTAATTCTAGCATTATATTCATCTAGTTTAGTGATTATATCTAAAATGCTCTTGTGTCTTATGAGTACATTAGATGTCATTTCTTGAAAATCGCTGCAGTTTATATTTGTATTTATGTTTTCAATGTTTTTGTCCATTTCTCCCACCCCAGTCAAATTATTTGATTTATATTTTCATTATACTTATGTGGACAAGTCATTGTCAAATAATTCTTATATTTTATTAAATGGTTTCAAAAGAAAATTATTGAAATAACTTTGAGTTGACAAGATATCATGCTATGTGGTAAAATAATAAATTTGACATTCATTCCCTATTATTGTATACTGTTATAGTAGTGAGAATTATATTGGGAGGTTTTCGTTATGTTTAATATAGGAGACAAAATTGTTTATCCTATGCATGGTGCAGGTGTAATTGTGGCTATTGAAGAAAAGGAAATATTGGGAAGAAGGAGAAAATATTATATAATGAAAATGCCTATTGGGGATATGAAAGTAATGGTACCTGTAGATAATGTAAAAGAGATAGGCATAAGAGAAGTAATAGATGATGAAGAAATAGAACAAGTATTTGAAGTGCTAAAAGGAAGCAAGACTAAAATGCCTCAAAATTGGAACAGACGCTATAGACTAAATATGGATAAAATAAAAAGTGGAAATATTTATGAAATAGCATCAGTAGTTAGAAATCTCATGATAAGAGATGCTGAAAAAGGTTTGTCAACTGGCGAGAGAAAAATGTTAAATAGTGCTAAACAAATGCTTGTGAGCGAATTAGTATTGGCAAAGGGAATAGATAGAGACCAAACAGAAATGCTAATAGATGAGGCCATAAATTGTCCTTCGATCTAAAAAAGGTATATATTTATAGTTTTTTGTTATATAATTTATTATTATGGAAATATATAATATAAAGGAGGAGGTGAATTTATGGTTGATAAAATTGCTAAATTTGTAATATCTTTAGTAGGGGTTCTGATTGGATATGGAATTACAGCTGGATTAAAAAATATTGAAGCTTTGAGATTGGCAGATGGTGGACTTTTTGCATTTTTTATTTTCATCATTGTAATGGTTGCATCTGGAATTATTTTCTTCTTTTTATCACCACATTTTATAAAAGGAATCCGAAAGTTTATTCATTTCTTAGAAGTGGAAATTCAAAACAGACCTGCGTCTGATATTATTCTGGGTTCTGTTGGATTAATAGTTGGTTTAATTATAGCATATCTCTTGAGCCAACCATTTTACAATATAAAGGTTCCGTATTTAGGAGTGATTGTTTCTATTGTATTGTATCTAATATTTGGATATTTAGGAATTAAGATTCCAACTAGAAATAGAGATGATTTTACAAATTCATTGAATGTTTTCAAGAAAAATACTGGAAAAGAAAAAGTAAAAACCAGTAGCAAAGCATCTCCTAAAATATTAGATACTAGTGTCATAATAGATGGAAGAATAGCCGATATATGTAAAACTGGTTTTATAGAAGGACCCCTTATAATACCTGAATTTGTACTTGAAGAACTTCAACGTATAGCAGATTCATCGGATTCGCTAAAGAGAAACAGAGGAAGAAGAGGGCTTGATATTTTAAATAAAATTCAAAAAGAATTAGATATAGAAGTTGTCATTTGCGATAAAAAGATTGAAGAAGTACAAGAAGTGGATTCAAAACTTTTAAAACTTGCTCAACAGATGAAGGGAAAAGTTATTACAAATGATTACAATTTAAATAAAGTAGCAGAAGTGCAAGGAATAGAAGTTTTAAATATCAATGAACTTGCAAATGCTATTAAACCTGTAGTTTTGCCAGGAGAAGAAATGGTAGTGCAAGTAATACGAGATGGAAAAGAAATAGGTCAAGGTCTTGCATACCTTGATGATGGAACTATGATAGTTGTAGAAGGTGGGAAAAAGCATATTGGAGAAACTATTGGTGTTTTAGTGACTAGTGTTTTGCAAACTTCTGCAGGAAGAATGATATTTGCTAAGCCAAAGTCAGCAGTAGATAGAGCAGTTTAGGGTCTAGTTTTAGACCCTAATATTTTTTTGCTTTTAGGAGAACATATTTTTATAAATATATTTCTGAATATTTTTCAATATGCTATAATGACTAAGAGGTGAAAAATATGTATGAAAACAATTTTGTTTCAGTTATAGTAGCTGCTGCAGGTATGAGCAACAGGATGAGGAGCAGAATAAATAAACAATTTATTTTTATTGACAATAAACCAGTGCTAGCTCATACATTGGAAAAATTTGAAATGTGTAAATATGTAGATGAGATAATAGTAGTAGCTAAAGAGGACGAGATTGATTATTGCAAAAAAGAGATTGTTAAAAAATATGATTTCAAAAAGGTTAGTAAGGTTGTCAAGGGCGGAAAAGAAAGACAAGATTCTGTATATAATGGATTGTTGGCTTTAGATGAAAAATGTAAAATAGTTTTGATTCACGATGGAGCAAGACCTTTTGTAAAAGTTAAGAATATTGAAGATGGTATTTCTGGAGTAACTAAATATGGAGCTTGTGTTGTAGGAGCACCTGTGAAAGATACTATAAAAGTAGTAGATGACAACAATGACATAAAGAATACTCCCCATAGAAGCCAAATATGGGCAGCTCAAACGCCTCAATGTTTTTGGAGACACATCATTATGCAAGCGTATAAAGCTGCCTTAGATGATAATTTTACTGGAACTGATGATAGTATGCTCGTGGAAAGGCTAGGAGTTCCTGTAAAGATGATCATGGGTTCTTATGAGAATATAAAGATTACTACTCCAGATGATTTAATAGTTGCAGAATCTATGTTAAAAGATAAGGAAATTATTTTTAAGAAAAGAAATTTTGTATTTCAAGGTAGATAGGGTGGTTTGAATGAGAATAGGTATGGGGTATGATGTCCATAAGCTAGTAGAAGGAAGAAAACTAATTGTAGGAGGAGTAGAAATTCCTCATGAAAGGGGACTATTAGGTCATTCAGATGCAGATGTTTTGATTCATGCTATTATGGATAGTATTTTAGGAGCAATGGCTTTAGAAGATATTGGGAAACATTTTCCAGATACGGATAATGCATATAAAAATATATCTAGTATGGTTCTTCTTGAGAAAGTTTATGATATAATGGTGAATAATGGGTATGAAATTGGAAATATAGATTGTGTAGTAGTGGCTCAAAGGCCTAAATTTGCTCCATATATACATATTATGAGAGAAAACATAGGAAGAACTTTAAATACATCTATAGATAATATAAGTATAAAAGCTACTACTACAGAATGGCTTGGATTCGAGGGAAGAGAAGAAGGAATGTCTGCTTATTGTGTATGTATTTTGAATAAAAATTAAATTTTTATTTGACACAATAATCTTTTTTTAGTATTATATTGATAATTACATCAATTTAATATATTGCATTGAAGGGAAATAGTAAATATGAATGGTCAAAAGAGAGGAAATCATAAGGTGAGAGATTTCTGGCCCTCTTTACATTGAACCCGTCCCTGAGTTTTTAGATTGAAAAGAAGTAGGTCTAAACGGTAGTTCCGTTATAACTTTCGAGTGGATTTATTATTTTAAATCTATTAGAGTGGTACCGCGAAGAATACCTTCGTCTCTATTTTGAGATGAAGGTTTTTTTATTCCCAAAAAAGTTAAGGAGGAATTAGAGATGAGGATGTCAAAATTGTATTTACCAACTTTAAGAGAAGTGCCATCTGAGGCTGAAATACCTAGTCACCAACTGCTTTTAAGGGCAGGGATGATGAGAAAATTAGTTTCTGGGGTTTATTCATATTTACCTCTTGGGTATAGAGTCATAAGAAAAATAGAACAAATAGTTAGAGAGGAAATGGATGCTGCAGGTTCTCAAGAATTGTTGATGTCTGCTATACAGCCTAAGGAATTGTGGGAAGCTAGTGGCAGATGGGATAATTTTGGACCTGAAATGTTTAAATTGAAGGATAGAAACGAAAGAGAATTTTGCTTAGGGCCAACTCATGAAGAATATTTTACAAATCTTATAAAGGACGAAGTAAAGTCTTATAAGCAGCTTCCTTTAAATTTGTATCAAATTCAAACTAAATATAGAGATGAAAAGAGGCCAAGATTTGGTCTTATAAGAAGTAGAGAATTTATCATGAAAGATGCTTACAGCTATGACAAGGATTTAGAGGGGCTAGAAGAGTCCTACAAAATCATGTGGGAAGCTTATGAAAAAGTTTTCAATAGATTAAAAATATATTACAAAGTTGTCCAAGGAGATACAGGAGCTATGGGAGGAAAGGTGTCCCACGAATTCATGGCTATGTCAGAAGTTGGAGAAGGTTTAGTTGCGTATTGTGACAGTTGTGACTATGCTGCTACAGATGAAAAAGCTGCTGTAGTTTATAATATTGATGGACAGGATATAGAAGAATTAGACTGTGAAAAAGTTTATACGCCAAATGCAAGGACTATAGAAGATATAGCTGCTTTTTTCAATAGAGGAGAAGAGGGATTTGCTAAAACATTAATATATAATGCTAAAGATGAAATTGCTGTAGTAGTTTTGCCAGGGAATAGAGAACTAAATGAAGTAAAATTGTGCAATTATTTAGGTATAGCAGAACATGAATTGGAGTTGGCAGATGAAGAAACTGTCAAAAAGGTTACAGGAGCAGAAGTTGGATTTGCTGGACCTATAGGACTAAAAGAAGAAGTAAAACTCTTAGTAGATGAAAGGATAACTAAGATGAAAAACTTTATAGTAGGAGCTAATGAAACGGATTATCATATAAAGAATGTAAACTATGGAAGGGATTTCAAAGGTGAAGTGGTAGAGGATTTGTTGCTTATTGAAAAAGGCGATATTTGTCCAAGATGTGGAGAGAAACTTAAGATGGATAGAGGAATAGAGGTGGGGAATATATTCCAATTAGGTACAAAATATAGTGAGAGTTTAGATGCTACTTATTTAGATGAAAATGGGAAGGAAAAACCATTTGTCATGGGTTCCTATGGAATAGGGGTTTCTAGAAGTATGTCAGCTATAGTAGAACAATATCATGATGACAATGGAATTATATGGCCACTGGTTGTAGCACCATATCATGTGATTGTCACTGTAGTGAATATAAAGAATGAAGATCAAATGAATTTAGGAGAAAAGATATACTCCTATTTAGAAGATAGAGGGTTGGAAGCATTGATTGATGATAGGAATGAGAGGGCTGGAGTGAAATTTAAAGATAGAGATTTAATAGGAATTCCTATTAGAATAACTGTAGGGAAAAGGGCTGGTGAGAATATTGTAGAATATTCTTTAAGAAGTAGTGATGACAAAATTGAAATAGATGTAGATGAAATAATGGACAGAATTGAAGAAGAATTTGAAAAAGAAGGGTTAAAAATAAATTAGGGCGCTAAAAGTGCCCTAATTTATTTTTGACTGGATAGTTAGACACAGAAAAAGGACAGTTAGGTTTAAAAAAAGGACAGTTAGGATTTATTGAAGGAATTTAGAGAAAAATGAAGAAATTCAATATACATATAAAATTATGTTGAAATGTACATAATCGTTTGATTATGTCTATAAAAAAAGGCGAATGTTGACGAAAATAGTTGGATAATAAATATACATAATATGGAGGATATTTATCTACAATGTAGAATATAGGTATTGAACTAAATATTAATTGTGGGTGAAGTGTCTATGTTGTATTCAATACCTTGGTATGTTGTACTATTTGAGTCTATTCCAGAAATATTTTTTACTTTGATACTTGGATTTAAATTATTTAATTTAGATATAGAGTTTAAAAAGATTTTCTTGATATCATGTATAGTTTCTATAATAGGATATTTTGCGAGAAAAAATATAACAGTTTATGGGGTTCATACAATAGTATTCATAATATCTTCTCTAATTGCAATAAAAATAATTTTGAGAATAAATTTTATATGTTCTTTTATTTGTATTTCAACTAGTTCTTTAATAAATGGATTATTGCAAAGTTTATTTACTCCAATTTTATTTGGAATATTTCAAAAAGGCACAGAAGATTTGATAGAATTTCCATGGATCAATGTTCTGAATTTTATTCCTTGTGGGCTATTAATGGTTGGGTTTTTCAAATATATAGATAAAAGGAAAATCTATATATTTGATTTAAAAATGTATGAAAATGATGAAAAAAGTTTAATTAAGGACAAGTCAATATTGGTTTTGTTCACAATATTGACACAGGGAATATTTATTATAGTTATGAATCAGAATTTTTATTTATTTTATGAATTCTATGGGACTGGAACACAATATGTTGTAGTAAATTACGTTATTAGTATACAGACTATTTTAGTTTTGATATCTATAAGAGGTCTTGGAAGTGATATAGAGAATAAAGTTGAAATGAATTTTTTAAAGACCCATCTTAAACAAATGGAAGGTTTATACAATGTGTTGAGAACTCAAAATCATGAACATAAGAGACATATTCAAACCATCCAATCTATGATTTATTTAGATGAAATACAATCTGCAAAAGAATATATTGATGGACTAAGTGAAAACTACAGTCAAACAGATGATGTAATATATGTGGGAAATATGGCCTTGACAGCTCTCATAAATGATAAGCGAAAAGTAGCTGAAATGAACAATGTAAATTTCGATTTTTCTATAAATTGTATTTTAAGTAAACTAAAAATAAATTCTTGGGATTTATGTAGTATATTGGGGAATCTCTTAGACAATGCCTTTGAAATTGTCATAAAGAAAAGAGACAATAGACAGGTAAAGCTAGAAATCAATTATATAGATGACAAATATGTTGTTGAAGTGTCTAACAATGGAGAAAAGATATCTGAAATAGAGATAGATAAAATATTTGAGCCAGGATATACCACCAAAGGTTCGGTAGGAAGAGGATATGGATTGTTTTTAACTAAAAGTCTTATAGAAAAGTATGGTGGTACTATAGAAGTTTATTGTCAAGAAGATACTGTTTTTCAAATAGTGTTTCCATACAAGGAAGGTGGATTAAGTGAATAGAGATTTAGCTTTAAAAATTTCAGCTAAATTAGCTGAAAAATTAGATGGAAGTAAGCAAGACGTTGAAATTTGGGCTTATGGTTTGGAAATAATATTGAACTCCGTTATCAAATTTTTAATTATAGCTGTATTGTCTGTTTTTTTAGGAATCTTTCAATATACTATGTTTTGTATTATAGCTTTTGCCTTTTTTCGTCATTTTGGTGGAGGGGTACATTTTAGCACATATTTGCGATGTTTAAGTTTTGGAGTGATGACTTTTTTGATTTCAGGGAAAATAGCATCTTTAGATAAATTGTCGATTATTCAGGAGATGTTTTTTTATATGACACTAGTCTTAGGAGTGTTGACTATTGTGAAATGGGTTCCTGCAGATACAAAGAAAAAGCCCATAAAAGAAAAAGAAAAAATAAAAGAGCAAAAAATGAAAACTACTGTAGTGCTGGTTTTTTGGTTAATACTCACAATATTTTTGGACAAGCAAGGAAAAAACACCTATATTCCAGCTATTGTCTTGGGTGCTTTTGAAAGTCTTTTGTTTATGACTCCTTTTGGATACTGGATGATAAATGGAATAGACAATTTTTTAAATAAAATATTTATAAAAACTGAGGAGGTGAAATAAATGATTAAAGGTATTCTTGCTATTTTCGCATCGATATTAGGCACAGTTGCATCAACAGGAGCTAATGCTGCTAGTATGTTTATTTATTATGAGCCAGATGTACCTGATTGTTTAAAGAAGTAGGGGTTGATGTTGTTTAATGAAATTTCTTGTTTTAGAAGACGAGGTTTATACTCGAAAATTCATAAAAAAAATCATATCAGAAAATGCTCCTACATCAGAAGTATTTGATACATCAAATAGCAGAGATGCTATAAACTTAGCTATAGATCATCACCCCCCAATAGCTATGCTAGATATGGAACTTGAGGGTGACGATTTAAATGGTTTGGAAGTAGGTAGAATGATTCAAAAAATTAATCCTGAGACTAAAATAGTCTTTATTACTGGTCATTCTAAGTATGCAGTATCTGCTTTTGATGTACATCCTTATGACTATATTTTGAAACCTATAAATGTCAAGAGACTTATAGAAACTATAGTGACTTTAACCAATAGTATAGAAAAAAATTCTGTAAATGAGAAAAAGGGTATAGAAAAAATTGTAGTAAAAAATGGGAATGAGATGCTTTTTATATCCGTAGAGAATATATTATATGTAGAAAAGGCAGATAGAAATACTATTATACACGATGAAAATAATGCTTATTGTGTTCAAGATACCTTGCAGGAATTGGAGATGAAATTAGGAAATAATTTTTTACGGGTTCATAAGTCTTATATCGTAAATAAAGACAAAATAGACAAAATAAAAGAGGTTGGGGAAAGAACTTATGAAATAAAGTTTTTAAATAGTCATAAGGTAGCAGCTATGAGCAGAACAGGATATGGAAAATTCAAAGAAGAGTTAAAGAACAGAATATTGTAAACAATAACAAAAATGGTACGTCAATATTGGCGGACCATTTTTGTGTTCAATTGTGGCTGAAATGTGGCTAGTTGGACATGAAAATAGGGCAGTTGTGAAAAAATAAAGGACTTTTTACATAGTTATAGAAAATATAATAGGTTAAAGTTAAAATTTTGAAGGGGTGTGTTTATGAGTCTTATAAAAGATGATTTAAAGGATCTTTGTATTATGGTCATGTTCATGTTGGATTCCTTGAAAAGGGAAGGTCTCATAAGCGAAGAGGAATATAAAAAGAATATTAAAGTGAAAGAAGAATTTTTAAAAAACATTTCTGAAGAAATAGATGTAGGAATAAAAAAGTCGAAAACGGTTTAAGTGATTTGAAATAATTTATCCTTGTAAAACTTGTAATAATAAGTTATTCTATGATATAAGGTATTGTATAAAATTAATTTGAGGTGATATTCATGTTTAAAAGAATGACTTCTATTACGCTGATATTTATTTTATTGTTTTCTAGTTTTGCAATTGCAGATGAAGTGGCTACTGTAGACAAAGTTGTAAGTTTGGGTAAAAATCTTACAGACTCTCAAAGAAGTCAAATGTTAAATTATTTTGGTGTGGATAAAAATATAGAAACAATAGAAGTAACCAATGAAGAAGAACGGCAATACTTGGGTAAATATATAGATAACAAACTTTTAGGAACTAGAGCTTTATCTTGTGCTTATGTAGAAAAGCTAGATGAAGGAGAAGGAATAACTGTAGAAACTTACAATATAACCTGGGTAACAGAAGATATGTATAAAAATGCCTTAATTACTGCAGGAATAAAAGATGCAAAGGTAATTGTTGCAAGTCCTGTGAAAGTTTCAGGAACTGCTGCTCTTACGGGAATTATGAAAGCTTTTGAAGATATTACAGGAGAAAATTTGACTAAAAAAGAAAAGGAAGTTGCTAGTGAAGAAATAGCTAAAACTGCAATGCTTGGAAATGAAATAGGTCAAGAAAAGGCTAGTGAATTGATTGAAAACATAAAAATAGATGTGGTTGCAAACAATATAAAAAGCAAGAAAGACATAAGAAGAGCAGTACAGGCAGCAACAAGAGAATTAGGTGTAGAATTGACAGATGAACAGACAGACGAAGTGGTTTCTCTCATGAAGAGAATTGCAAAACTAAATTTAGATTTAAATGACATAAGGACACAGCTCAAGGATATATCAGGGAAAATAGATAAGATTTCACAGCAAAATGAAGAAGTGAAGTCTTTATTGAATAAAATTGTTGATTATTTTGGAAAACTTTTTAGTAAGCTTTTTGGATAATAAAAAGGTTAATTTCTTGATGCCCATATAGAGGTAGTATATAATAGATTGGTAGACTATTTAGGAGGTGTCGCAAATTGGATGATGTAAGAGTTAGATTTGCACCAAGTCCAACAGGATATTTACATATTGGTGGACTTAGAACTGCATTATATAATTATTTATTTGCAAAAAACAATAATGGAAAGTTTATATTGAGAATAGAAGATACAGATAGAACTAGATTTGTGGAGGGAGCTATAGAAAATTTAGTTAATTCTCTAAAATGGGCTGGAATAGAAGTAGATGAAGGGGTGACCCTTGATGAAAATGGAAAAATTAAACAAGTAGGAGAATATGGACCATATATTCAATCTGAAAGATTAGATATTTATAGAAAATATGTAGATGAACTTATTGAAAAAGGTTATGCATATTATTGTTTTTGTACTAAAGAGAGATTAGATAAGGTAAGAGAAGAGCAAAAAATAAAGGGACTTGTGCCTAAATATGATGGTTTTTGTAGAAATATTTCAATAGAAGAGGCAAAAAAAAGAATTGCTGATGGAGAAGAATATGTAGTAAGACTAAAATTGCCCCAAAATGTAGATATCAAATTTCATGATATTGTTAGAGGGGATATAGTTATAAATACAAATGATTTAGATGATCAAGTACTTTTAAAATCTGATGGATTTCCTACATATCATTTAGCTGTAGTTGTAGATGATCATCTTATGAATATAACTCATATAGTTAGAGGTGAAGAATGGTTGCCATCAGCACCAAAGCATGTATTTTTGTATCAAGCTTTTGGCTGGGAGGCTCCAGAATATGTTCATCTTCCAACTGTGTTAAATAAAGATAGAAAAAAATTGAGCAAAAGGCAAGGAGATGTATCGGTAGAAGACTTTAGAGCGAGTGGCTATCTTCCAGAAGGATTAGTTAATTATCTTGCTCTTGTAGGATGGAGCCCAGAAGGAAATGAAGAAATTCTTTCTATGGATGAGTTAATAAATGAATTTTCATTTGAAAGGGTTTCAAAAACTGGAGGAATTTTTGATAAAGATAAGTTAGATTGGGTAAATAGTCATTATATAAGAAGTTCAAGTCCTGAAAGGATTGCAGATTTAGCGATACCTTATTTAAAGGAAGCAAATTATATAACAGATGAAGATATAAATAAGAGATATGACTGGATAAAGGCAATGGTCATTACAGTGCAGGAAAGTTTATCTACAACAAAGGAAATTGTAGATAAAGTAGATATTTTCTTTAAGGATAAGGTAGAACTTGAAAGCGATGAAGTTCTTGAAGTACTTAAAGGTGAACAAGTTCCTACTTTATTTGAGGCCATAAGAGAGGAATTAGGTGAAGTAGAAGAATTAGATGAAGAACTTTGTGGTGGTCTTATGAAGAAGATACAAAAGAAAACAGGAATAAAAGGTAAGAATTTATATATGCCTGTGAGAGCAGCTCTTACTGGAAATCTTCATGGACCAGAACTTGTGAATATTTTATATGTTTTGGGTAAACAAAATATATTAAAACGCATAGAATATGTAGAAAATAATTATTTAAAATAGGTCTTGAATATTTAGTTTAAATAGTGTAAAATGTTATCCAATATTTTAATATAAAAAAGTTATGAAAAGGGAAAGTAGATTTAATATACTCACAGAGAGAGGTTTTTACCTAGCTGAGAGAAACCTCGGGTTCTTATTAGATTGAAGTGCACCTTTGAACTATTGCTTGAAATTTTAGTAGAGCAAATCGGTAGGCACCGTTATTGCCTTTGAGTTGGGAATACTTTTCCAATCAGAGTGGAATCGCGAGCAAAATCGTCTCTGTTTTTTGAGACGATTTTTTATTTTTTATAAGGAGGTAAGAAATATGTGGGATACTATAAAAGAAGATTTAAAAGCCATAAGAGAAAGAGATCCAGCTGTTAGAAGTTGGATTGAGGCGGTTCTTTGTTATCCAGGACTACATGCTTTGTTCTTTTATAGAATTGCTCATTTTTTCTATAGAATAAGGTTGTACTTGCTAGCTAGAATGATTTCTAATATTGGCAGGTTTTTTACGGGCATTGAAATACATCCTGGAGCCCAAATTGGGAAGGGTATTTTCATTGACCACGGCATGGGAGTTGTGATTGGTGAAACTGCTGAAATTGGAGATTATGTAACTATATACCAAGGTGCTACATTGGGCGGGACTGGAAAAGAAAAAGGCAAGAGACATCCTACTATTGGAAACAATGTTGTTATAAGTTCTGGAGCTAAAGTATTGGGGCCATTTACTGTAGGAGACAATTCTAAAATAGGAGCAGGGTCTGTGGTATTGAAAGAAGTGCCATCAGACTGTACTGTAGTAGGAGTACCTGGTAGAATTGTTGTAAAGGATAATAAGAAACTTAAATGTGTAGACAAAAGAGAGGAAATTGATCTTGATCAAGTTAGACTTCCGGATCCAGTATTTCAAGAAATTGAATGCATGAAGAAACGAATAGCTGATTTGGAAGATTATATTTATAAGATGGAAGGAGATGCTAAACATGATATTGTATAATACTTTGACAAGAAAAAAGGAAGAATTCAAACCAATTGAAGAAGGAAAGGTGACAATGTATGTTTGTGGTCCAACAGTATATAATTATATTCATGTAGGGAATGCTAGACCATTGGTAGTATTTGATACATTGAAAAGATATTTTAAATATAAAGGATATAAGGTAAAATATTTAGTCAATTTTACAGATATAGATGACAAAATGATAAAAAAAGCTAATGAAGAAGGTACAACAGTTAAAGAAGTAGCAGATAGATATATTGACGAATTCTACAAAGATGCTAATGGACTGCTTTTAGATGAAAAAGAAACTGTTCATCCAAGGGCGACAGCTCATATTAAAGAAATAGTGGAATTTGTGGAAGATTTAATTGAAAAAGGCGCAGCATACAATGTAGATGGGAATGTATATTTTGATATAACAAAGGCTAAAGACTATGGGAAGCTTTCAAAGAAAAATATTGAAGAATTGATGAGTGGTGCTAGAATTGAGGTAAGTGAAGAAAAGAAAAATCCTATGGATTTTGCCTTGTGGAAAAAAGAAAAGCCAGGAGAACCTTCTTGGAATAGCCCTTGGGGAAAAGGAAGACCTGGCTGGCATATTGAATGTTCTGTAATGGCAAAAACATTTTTAGGGGAAACTATTGATATCCATGCTGGCGGGGAAGATTTGCAGTTTCCTCATCATGAAAATGAAATAGCTCAATCTGAAACTCTTACAGAAAAGCCTTTTGCAAATTATTGGCTTCACAATGCTATGATAAATGTTGAAAATGTAAAAATGTCTAAATCTAAATCCAATTTTTCTACTGTAAGGGATGTAAGTAGAGAATTTGATTTAGAAGTTTTAAGATTCTTTTTATTGTCAGCACACTATAGAAATCCTATAAATTTCAGCCGAGAACTATTAGCTCAATCTGAAAGAGGGTTGGAAAGATTATACAATGGAAAGAAAAACTTAGAGTATCTAATGGATAAGACTACAGACAGAAATTTGACAGAGGAAGAATTGAATATAAAAGAAGAGATAAATAAATATAAATTTGAATTCATACAAAGTATGGAAGATGATTTAAATACTGCTGATAGTATAGCTTCGTTATTTGAAATAATTAAAGTAGCAAATTCAAATTTCAATGAAAAAAGTTCAAAAAATCTGATAAAATATACTTATGATGTACTCTTGGAGCTTTCAGCGATTTTGGGAATTCTATCCAAAACTGATGAATTATTAGATGAAGAAATAATAGAACTCATACAAAAAAGAAGCGAAGCTAGAGCTAACAAAGATTATAAATTAGCAGATGAAATAAGAGATGAATTAAAAAATAAAGGAATAATTATTGAGGACACAAAAGAAGGAGTGAAATGGAAGAGAATTTAGCTTATGGAAGAAAAAATATATGATGTATTTGAAAATATGAATAAAAAATTAACTGTAAGGGAGGCTTCAATGTTGTCTCCTTTGCAGTTAGCCTATATAGGGGATGCGGTATATGAACTTTTCATAAGAACTTATTTGTTAGAAAGAGATTTACCTGTACATGAACTTCACAAAGAAGCTATAAAGTATGTGAAGGCAAAAGCCCAATCGGATATTGTTCATGGGTTGGAAGATGAATTGACAGAAGAAGAAAAAGCTATTGTCAAAAGAGGAAGAAATGCAAAGACTTATTCATCTCCTAAAAATGCAGACCTAATAGATTATAAATATGCTACAGGTTTTGAAAGCTTGATAGGATTTTTATATTTGACTGGAAGACAAGAGAGAATGATGGAGTTATTTCACAAAATAATTTTAGAGTATCATCAATAATATTAGAAGGTGTGATGTACGTGAGTAGTAAACTTAAAGTTGAACTTTTAAGATATACCCCAGATGGTGAAAAGCTAGTGGCTTCTGCTGCAAAACTTTGCTATTCATCAGTTGGAATTGACAAAATTGAAGACAATTTAGATGATAAGAAAGTAGATGATTTCCTAAATATGCTCATGAATTTAGGACATGAATCACCTCTTGAACATGTCACATTTACTTTTGGGGTAGAAGGTATATCAAGAGTGCTTACACATCAGCTTGTAAGACATAGGATAGCCAGTTATTCTCAACAATCTCAAAGGTATGTGAAATTAGAACAATTTGATTATATAATACCACCATCTATTGAAAGTATACCTGAAGCTAAGGAACTGTTCATTAAAGCTATGGAAGAAGATCAAAAATATTATGACCAAATAACAGATTTGCTATTTGAAGAACATTTAAATGATTTTTCAAAAGAAGGATACGATGAAAAAAAAGCTAAAAATATGGCGGAAAAAATGTCTATAGAAGATGCTAGATATGTATTTCCAAATGCTTGTGAAACAAAGATAGTTTTTACTATGAATGCTAGAAGCCTTTACAATTTTTTTAAATTGAGATGTTGCAATAGAGCTCAATGGGAAATAAGAGAACTTGCCTATGAAATGCTTATGGAAGTAAAAAAAGTATATCCCATTCTTTTCAAAAATGCTGGACCTGGTTGTTTGATAGGACCATGTCCTGAAGGGAAAATGACTTGTGGTAAAATGGCTGAGGTAAGAGAAAAGTACAAATATGAGGAGTGAAAAATATGGGATCTGATTATATTGTAGGAAGAAATCCAGTATTAGAAGCATTGAAGTCTGACCGAGGAGTAGAAAAATTATTCGTAGCTAAAGGAGATTTAAAAGGTTCAATAAATAAAATACTCGGTATAGCTAGTGAGAAAAAGATTCCAATACAATATGTAGATAAAAATAAATTAGATGGTATATCAGATGGAGTTCCACATCAAGGCGTAGCGGCATTAGTTACTTCTTATAATTATTGTTCCATAGATGATATTTTAAATAAAGCCAATGCTTTGAAAGAAGATCCTTTTATAGTCATACTTGATGAAATAGAAGATCCTCACAATTTAGGTTCAATCATTAGGACTGCTGAATGTGGTGGTGTACATGGAATAATAATACCTAAGAGGAGATCTGCTACTATCACTCAGACGGTGGTTAAAGCTTCAGCAGGAGCAGTAGAACATATGCTTATATCCAAAGTAAACAATATAACAAATACCATATTAGAACTAAAGCAAAAAGGCCTATGGATATATGGTGCAGATATGACTGGAAGTGAATATTATTTTGAGAGAAATTTTAATGGGCCTAAGGCTATAGTTGTTGGTAGCGAGGGGAAAGGTATTGGCAAAAGGGTTAAGGAAAATTGTGATTTTCTAATTAAGATACCTATGCTAGGAGAGATATCTTCTTTAAATGCTTCCAATGCTGCATCTATACTAATATATGAAGTGGTAAGAGAGCATTATGGCAAGTAATTATTCAAAGCCAAAGGAATATTTATTTGTAGATGGCTACAATATAATTAATGCTTGGGGAAATTTACAGTCGCTGAGCGAAATGAGCTTAGAAATGGCAAGAAATGAGCTTATAGACATTATGTCTGAATATCAGCACTATACAGGGATAAAGGTTATAGTAGTATTTGATGCTCATATGGTTAAAGGAAATAGTGGCAAAAAAGATATAGTAAATGGTATAGAGGTAGTATATACAAAAGAAGATGAAACTGCAGATCAATTTATAGAGAGAACTCTTGACTCTATAGGACGAGTGAAAAGAGTAAGAGTTGCTACATCTGATTGGATGGAACAACAAGTTGTTCTTGGTAGAGGTGGTACAAGAATTTCAGCAAGAGAACTAGAAGTAGAGATAGAAAACTATAAAAAATTTCTTAAAAACAAAAGTAAGAAAAAAAATCAAATCAATGATTTAATGATTGGAAGACTTGATGATGAAATCATCAAAAAACTTGAAAGATGGAGAAATAGTGAGGAATAAGCTTGACTATTCAAAATGAATTAATTATAATTTAATTAATTGAAACAGATAATATTAAATATTTTTAATATTTTGTGGAGGGGATGCTTGGTGGGACTAGGTTTATACAGTGAACTGGATACTTCATATTACGATAGCATAGATGATGAGGACATTGTCGAACAAGCCAAGAACGGCGATCCTCAAGCACTGGAGTACCTCATTACCAAGTATAAAAATTTCGTAAGAGCCAAAGCACGATCTTATTTTTTAATTGGAGCAGATAAAGAAGATATTATACAAGAAGGAATGATAGGTCTTTATAAAGCTATTCGTGATTACAACAAGGACAAGCTCACTTCTTTTAAAGCTTTTGCAGAGCTTTGTATTACGAGGCAAATAATTACAGCAATAAAAACGGCAACTAGGCAAAAACATATTCCATTAAATTCTTATGTCTCGTTGAATAAACCTATCTATGATGAGGAATCAGATAGAACTCTTTTAGATGTGATCTCAGGGGCAAAGATTACAGATCCTGAAGAACTCATCATTAGTCAAGAAGAGTTGATGAGTATGGAGTGTAAGATAGGTGAAATACTTAGTGATTTAGAATTGGAAGTACTTATGGCTTATCTGGAAGGCAAATCTTATCAGGAAATAGCAGTGGAATTAGATAGACACGTTAAAAGTATTGACAATGCACTGCAAAGAGTGAAAAGAAAACTTGAAAGATATTTAGAACTTAAAGAAGATTAAATTTTTTTCTATTGACAATAATATTATGAGATAGTAGAATAATTTACAGTGGCTATAAGTGCCCATGTAGCTCAGTAGGTAGAGCACTTGCATGGTAAGCAAGAGGTCACCGGTTCAAATCCGGTCGTGGGCTCCAAAGTAAACATTTAAAGAAACACCCGGCTGGGTTTTCTTGCCCGATTATATTAAATCAAGGAGGAATAAAAAATGGGAAAAGCACATTATGAGAGAACCAAACCACACGTAAATATAGGAACAATAGGTCACGTAGACCATGGTAAAACAACATTGACAGCAGCAATCACAACAGTATTAAATCAAAGATTTGGCTCAGGAGAAATAATGAGTTATGACAATATAGACAAAGCACCAGAAGAAAGAGAAAGAGGGATAACAATATCCACATCTCACGTAGAATATGAAACAGCAAATCGTCACTACGCACATGTAGACTGCCCAGGGCATGCTGACTATGTAAAGAACATGATCACAGGAGCAGCACAAATGGA
>NZ_FQXR01000015.1 GCF_900130025.1 Sporanaerobacter acetigenes DSM 13106
CACCAACTAGCTAATGGGACGCGAGTCCATCTTATACCGCTTAATCGCTTTGACTTGAAAATCATGCGATCCTCAAGTATCATAGGGTATTAATCCCGGTTTCCCGAGGCTATCCCCTAGTACAAGGCAGGTTCCTCACGCGTTACTCACCCGTCCGCCGCTAAGAAATATATATTTCCATCCGAAGATTTCTTTATATATTCTTCGCTCGACTTGCATGTGTTAGGCACGCCGCCAGCGTTCGTCCTGAGCCAGGATCAAACTCTCATAAAAAAGTTTTACCTGTCTTAATAATTTTTAATTAAACTCAAGGATTGTTTCACGCTGTTCAATTATCATGGTTCTTTTGAGTTGCTTTATTAGTATATATCATTTCTTCGACTTTGTCAATAGTTTTTTCTTTGTCTTTTGCTGAGAACATTATTCATACTATCATCTTTAATATCTTTTGTCAACACATTTTTTATAACGAATAGAAAAATTCTACTTCAATACTTCAAATACACAGCTTTCCGTTAATAAGTTTCAAGAAAAGTTTCCTTAATTTTAAAACGTTTCAATAAAAACTTTTCGAAATGTATTTCAAAGTTTAAAGTATTTATATTTAAACTTTAGGTAATACTTCTAATATAGAATCCCCTTTAATAAAAATATTATTAATAAATCTATCAGGAGGATGGTTATGAATTTAATTTCTAATATTGACATTTCTTCAGTAGATTCCTATTCTCCACTAGCAATCTATGATTTTAGCAATCTTATTTATAGATATTTTGTAAAAGCAGAAATAGAAAATTATGAAAATATAATAATACTTTGCATAGGTTCAGATCGTTCTACAGGAGATTCTCTTGGACCTTTGGTCGGATATAAACTAGAACCTATTTTATCTACATATGATAATATACGTGTTTTAGGAACTTTAAATAAACCTGTTCATGCAAAAAACTTAGAAGAAAAAATTGATTTTATACATACAGAATATATGGAACCTTTTGTGTTGGCCATAGATGCATCCCTTGGGAGATTTGATAAAGTGGGATATTTAAATATAAAAAATGGTCCACTAAAACCTGGCCTTGGTGTAAATAAAAAGCTTCCCGATATAGGGCATATAAGCATTACAGGAGTTGTGAATATAAGCGGTATGATGGAATATGTGGTTCTTCAAAACACTCGTCTTAGTTTAGTCATGAATATGGCAGAGGTCATCTCTAAGAGTACTCATATAGCATTACATAGATATACTAGGGAAGAAAAAGAAAAAAAATCGAAATTTTGAACTAATTGTGTTATAATGAAATTAATCAAAGACCTGTCCCTTTTAAATAAACAAAATATAATGATTGACCTCAGGCAAATGCCTGAGGTTTTTGTTTGTTTTAAAATAAAGAACTGTATTTTCTATTTCTAATTATCTCATCTATTTCATCAGCAGTTCTCCCATGGGCATTTATAAGAATAGCTCCTTTCCCATTTGATATATCAAATCCCATATTCATGTTTACAAGAGCACTCATATATACTATAGCTTCTACATCACCATTGTCCATATCTACTATATCATATCCCATGTTCTCTAATTCATTTTTTAAATCTATCAAACTCTCTTCTATTGCTATTTTTTTACCCATAAAAAACCTCCTTGAGATTCTTTAAATAATATTGTCTACTCTAGGAGATTTTTTATGCATATGAATTCTATTCTCTTCTAATTGCCCTATCTATAGCTTGCATTTCTTCTACAGAAAGAGCATATTTAGATTTCCCTTTGACAATTGGTTTAGTATAAGATGTGGAATTTTCTCTTCCATAAATACTAGTCAAAATAAGCCCATTCAATTCATCGTCAAGAAGAGCAATTGAATAACTGAGTTCACTCCCTAAGTCTGCAAAGGCATTATATCTTACAACTCCCACCCTTTGAATTGAAAATCTAAGTCTACTATCTAACTCTAAATATTGTTTTTCTAATTTATCACAATCTAATTTTATTTCATCAACTTCTTTGAGAGTTTCTAAAATAAGCTGCTCTAAATTCACTCCATCTACATCTTTCACCAGTGCATTGTATTTTTCAGTAATGCGATTCATTCTAAATTGTTCAACAATATAAAGTATCAAAAGAACAAAAAAAGCAACCGCCATCCCAATGATTATTTCTATATTATAGTTAATTATAATTTCTCTCATTTCTTGCATATATTTCCCTTCCTTTTAGATATCTTCCGAAATACATTTAATAGCTTTTATACCTTGTTCTATCTCTTCATGAGTATTAAATAATCCAAAACTAAAACGTATTACACCTTGTTCAAATGTTCCTATAGTCTTATGAGCCAATGGAGCACAATGAAGTCCTGACCTCACACAAATATCATATTCTTCATCTAATATATAACTTATTTCAGATGAATCTTCATACCTTATATTTATAGGAACCACAGCTCCTTGCTCATTTATATCTAAGGGACCATAAATTTTAACACCATCTATTTTTAAAAGCTCTTCTATAAAATGCCGTGTCAATTCTTCTTCATGTCTCCTAATATTTGCAATGTCTCTATCTAAAATATACCTAACCCCTTCGCCCAAACCTATGATTCCAGGAGCATTTGGGGTTCCACTTTCATATTTATCTGGCAATATATCTGGTTGATACAATGAATCTGAACTACTGCCAGTACCACCTTCCTTTAATTCTTTAAGCTCAATTCCTTCTCTTATATAAAGTCCGCCTGTACCTTGTGGCCCTAACAATCCCTTATGCCCTGGAAAAGCTAACAAATCAATATTCATTTCCTCCACATCAATATCATATACTCCAGCTGATTGAGCACCATCTACCATATATATAATTCCATGTTTTTTGGCTATTTCCCCAATTTCTCTTATAGGCATAATAGTTCCTGTAAGATTAGAAACATGCGTTGTAATTATCATTTTAGTATTTTTCTTGATAGAATTTTCTATTTCTAAAGGATTTATTCTACCTTTTGAATCACCTTTTATAATAGTAGTTTCAACCCCGTTTTTTTCCAAAGCCTTGAGTGGTCGAAGTACTGAATTGTGTTCCATTGAAGTTGTTATGACATGGTCCCCTGGAATTAATAGTCCCTTTATCCCTAAATTTAAGCTATCAGTACAATTGTAGGTAAATATTATATCCATTGGATTTTTTATATTAAACAAATTTGAAATTGCTTCTCTAGTCTCATAAATTCCTCTACCAGCTTTTAAAGCCAACTTGTGTCCTGATCTTCCTGGGTTAGCACCATAATTTTTCATAACGTTAAAAACACTTTCATATACTGTTTCTGGCTTAGGAAAAGAAGTAGCTGCATTGTCAAAATAAATCATTTTTTCACCCCCAAGATGAATAATCATTTTTATTATACCATATTATATGCTATTGAAACTTTAATTTTAAAGATAAAAAACAGCTAAAAATAAATTTTAGCTGTCTTCATTAAAAACCTTTTTAATTATATTCTTCATATTTTCGTAACTCATGGAGGTATCTATATCTAGTCCAATTCTTTCATTTTCAATATATATTTGCCTTATCAAATATGGATACTTTTCCATAACCAATCGTCCACCTATATCTCCTTCTATTTTTAACAAATCCCCTTTAAATACAGAAGGAAATATAGTAGGATTTCCCCTATTGTTTCCATAACAAGGTACAATGATATTTTGAGGTGTATTCCTGTATTCAAACAACAATTTATTTATAGTTGAACTATCTAAAAATGGTTGATCTCCAACTAAAAACATAAACGCTTCCGAATTTATATTTGAATGCATAATTCCCAATTTTAACGATTCACTTTGTCCAAGATAAGCTTTTTCATTATAGACAGTTTTAATTCCATGTTTTTCTCCTATTTTACCCACTTCTTCACTTCTAAATATAAGTAGGACCTCATCTAATTCAGATTTTTTTACTTCTTTAATTAATTTTTCAATTATATATTCTTTATCCACTTTTAATAAAAGCTTATCTTTTTTCATTCTAAAAGAAAAACCTGAAGCAAGTATTATACCTGTAATCATGCGAAACTCCTCCATTTACATCCTATTCATGAGAGTTTCTAGTGACAATCCTATTTCATATAATCCGCCTTTTTCATCTCCAATAGCCAAAAATTTAAACATTTTCCCATCTTCTACTCTTCTCTTTATAGGGGTCACCACATGTTCATTAGTTCCCTCTCCCACAGATTTAAGCGATCTATCTGCTTCATATAAATTTAGTCCAAGGCCTTGTTCTTCATTTGTATAAACTACAACTCCATTAGAATCTGTGATATAAATAGCATCTATTCCTCTTTCTTCTAATAAACTGTTTATAAATCGATCATCTATATTATCTACATTTTTTATTTTATCCCTTATATAAATAGCTTCTTTGTACATCTTATCTTCCATAATATCCCCAGCAACATATTGTTGCATCTTATTTACATCCTCTTTAAGCTTGTCGATTATCTGAGATAAATAGCTTGCTCTACTATTTTGTTCTAATATTTGACTGTTGGTTTCATCCATATGATTTGATATTTCCTTAGAAAATTCAGTGATACTTTCTATGTTTTTAGCTATGTCTATAATATATTCATTATTTTCCCTAGAAACATCTTTTATATCTTCTAAACTATCTTTACCTATATTCAAATTTTCAACTATATTTCCTAAACTCTCATTAGAGTTTTCAACTACAGTACAACTTTCTTCTATATATTTTTCTTCTTCCTCTATGGAACTAACTATTGTATTTATTTCATCTCTCAAAGTATAAATAACCTCTTCAATCTTCGAAGATACTTCCTCTGTACTCTTTGCAAGTTTTCCTACTTCTGTTGCAACTACACTAAACCCTTTTCCGTATTCTCCAGCTCTTGCTGCTTCTATGGAAGCATTTAATGAAAGCATATTTATTTCTTTGGAAATACTATTTATCATATCAGTAAATTCTACAATTTCATCAGAATATTTTTTTAGTTTCCCTACTTGCTGAGAAGAATTTTGAGCTAATCCCTTTGATGAATTAATTCTCTTTTCAATATAGTTCATTGATTCTAACCCTTCTTGAACTGCAGTTATTGAATTTGAAATAAATTTAATTTTTTCATTTATATTAGTATTTATATCATTTAAAGTTGAACAAACTTTGTTTGAAATATCACTGGTTTCTTTAAGCATATTGAACTGATTTAAAGCATTTGTATCAGCTATTTCTATGAAAGAAGAAATATTTTCTGTGGAAGATAAACTCTCTTCTGATACTTTATCTAAGGTTTCACATAGACAAAATATTTCGGTAGAAGCCTCAATTTGGGTCTTTATATTTTCTTTATTGTCTTTTTCTAAATAGTTTTTTAGTTCATTTATATTTCCTTTTTCTTTTTTCTTATTTATAGTTTCAATCAAATAAGATAAAAATAATGATATAAATCCTATACAAATTATATTTAAGTAGATATTTTTAACAAAAATATTTATTACATAACCTATACCCATAAAAATAAATATTGTTAAATACAAAAATAATTTATACTTTTTTTTCATTCCAATCCCCCCAAGATTAATTCTAAATAGAAATATCTATGAATTTAAATTCATTTACATGAAACAGTCCTAAATCTGTAACTTTTAGCTCTGGTATAACTGGAAGTGCAATAAAAGCTAATGTCATAAATGGATCCATTTCTCTATTAACTTTAAATTTATCATAAGCAATATCTAGCATTTCTTTTAATGAATTATTTACAACCTCAAGAGGTTCTTTTGACATGAGTCCAGCAATGGACAGTGGAAGACTTTTAAGTACCTCCCCATTAGAAACTATAGTTATCCCTCCACCTATTCTTTCAATTTCCTCTATAGCCACAATCATATCAAAATCACTATCACCTATGACTATTATATTGTGTGAATCATGAGCTATGGTAGAGGCAATGGCACCTCCTTTTAGTCCAAAATTTTCAACTAAACCTAAGCCAATATTTCCAGTTGCCTTGTGTCTTTCTATAACAGCAACTTTTAAAATATCCTCATTGCCATATTCAAATTTTCCATCTTTAACTTGAACTATTTTTTCTTCTTTTTCAGTAAATAAACTATGAGGATTTAACTTTATGACATTCACTTTATTTGATTTAAGTTCTATCTCAAAATCTTTTAAAGAAACACCTTTTACATTGATTGAGTTTTCAACTGTACTAATACTTGATGGTATAACTTTAAATAATGGCTTTTTATTTTCCCCCACTATATTACCATTTTTAAATACTTTTAATATATTAAGATCTCTTAAATTGTCAACAACTACTAGATCTGCCACATATCCTGGTGCTATAGCTCCTCTATCTCTTAAGCCATAACATTCTGCTCCATTTAATGTAGCCATTTTTATAGCATCTATTGGGTCTATCCCATTTTTAATTGCAAGTCTAATATTGTGATCTATATGTCCATCTTTAAGAATGTCTTCTGGATGCTTATCATCAGTACAGAATAAACATCTTCTCAAATTGTCCTTATTTACTGCTTTTATCAGTTCACTTAAATTTCTGGCTGCTGACCCTTCTCTTATGAGTACATACATTCCAAGCCTAAGTCTATCCTCTATTTCCTTTAAAGTAGAACATTCATGTTCTGTAGATACTCCTGCTACTACATAAGCATTTAACTCTTTGTCGCTAATCATTGGTCCATGCCCATCTATTTTTTTATTTTCTGCTATGAGTATCTTTTCAATTATTTCTTCATCTCCATTTATAACTCCTGGATAATTCATCATCTCTCCCAATCCTAATACCCTTTTCTCATCTATCATTTCACTTAACTCTTTGTGCGAAAGATTAGCTCCAGAATTCTCAAAAGGAGTAGCAGGAACACAGCTAGGCAACATTATATATACATCTAGAGGTAAATTTTCGCTATCATTTAAAATATATTTTATTCCGTCTATTCCCTTTACATTAGCTATCTCATGGGGATCTGCTATTATTGTAGTTGTTCCCCTTGGTACAATAGCCTTAGCAAATTCACCAGGACTCACCATAGAAGATTCAATGTGAACATGACCATCTATAAAGCCTGGACATAGGTATGCACCTTTCAAATTCATTTCTTCCATTCCGTCATATTCGCCAATCCCAACAATTTTGCCATTATCTACAGCTACATCTCCTTTAACTATTTCACTGGTGAATACATTCACTATTGAACAATTTTTTAAAACTAATTCTGCCTTTTCATTCCCATTAGCTATATTTATCATCTTTTTTAGCTCTTCCTTCTCCATTTCTAATCCTCCTCTTTTACTTTAGTATTAAGTGCCTTGACAATCTTTTCTGGTGTAACAGGCAGTTCAGTAAACCTCACTCCTATAGCATTATAAATAGCATTTAATATAGCTGGTGCAATAGGTATCATAACTGGCTCCCCTATACCCTTAGCTCCATAAGGAGCAGTTGTTTCTGGATCTTCTATTATAATCTTTTCAAAATCTATCATATCCATAGCAGTTGGTATAAGATATCTAGAAAACTTGTTGTTCATAATTCTCCCATTTTTAAGTTTCAAGTCTTCCAATAGCGCATATCCTAAAGCCATGGCAAATCCTCCATCCATTTGACCTTCTATCAATTTTGGATTTATAGCTTTCCCCACATCCTGAGCAAAAACACTATCTAATACTTCAACTTTGCCAGTTAGTGTATCTACTTCAACTTCAACTGCACAAGCATTGAAAGTGTAAGGCCAATATGGTGCCCCCAGTCCAGTATCTGGATCCATTTGTACTGTTTGAGCAATAAAAGTGCCTTCAGCTTCAACAATATTGTCCTTATAAATTTTGCCTAATTCTTTAAGGAAAACCTGCTTTCTAGGAAAAGTTTTCATAAATACTTTTCCTTTTTTTATATCTAAACCTATTGTAGAATTTAGTTCCAATTCAATTTTAGCACATTTAAATATTTTTTCCTTGAAATTTTCACATGCAATTTTTATTGCATTTCCCGTATTGTAAGTCTGTCTACTAGCCGCTGCAGTACCTGAATCAGGAGAAATGTTTGTATCTTCACTAAAAAGAAGTATGTCCTCAATCTCTAATCCCAAAGTTTCTGCGGCAATTTGCGTCATAACAGTCTTTGCTCCTTGTCCTACCTCAGTGGCTACTACAAATATTCCTACTTTCCCATCTTCCATAAGTCTAACTTTAGCTTTAGACACATCTGGAAAACCATTGCCATATCCAGTTCCATAAATAGATAGACCAAGTCCTACACCTCTTTTTTTCACTTTAATCCCCCCTCAAATCTCTTCATGAAATTGAACTTTTCTACAACTTCATTTAAGCAAATATCTAGTGGTACACTTTCTGTGAGTATTTGCCCTGTAGCAATTTCAGAACCCTTTCTAATTATATTTTTCATTCTTATATCCACAGGATCAAATCCCAATTTTT
Organism: Sporanaerobacter acetigenes DSM 13106; assembly: GCF_900130025.1. Taxonomy (NCBI): domain Bacteria; kingdom Bacillati; phylum Bacillota; class Tissierellia; order Tissierellales; family Sporanaerobacteraceae; genus Sporanaerobacter; species Sporanaerobacter acetigenes. Next base: position 8,480 of record NZ_FQXR01000015.1, read on the forward strand.
CTGCCAACATATCCATTTGTTGTTCATGGGCAACGGGAACTTGTGTAGCACCAAATCCTCTCATAGCTCCAGCAAAAGGATTGTTGGTATACACAGCAATGCTATCAACTTTTACATTTGGTATATAATAAGGTCCAGTAGCATGAACTCCTGCTTTCCGTAGTACATTAAAAGCCCAAGATGCATAGGCTCCAGTATCTCCTATGATTTCCGCCTCCATAGCTTGCAAATACCCATTTTTATCTGCCCCTGTCTTGTATTTCATAACCATTGCATGACGTTTTGAATGAGCAACAAAAGATTCTTCTCTTGAATATACTGCTTTTACAGGCCTTTTCAATGTCATGGCAGCCAATGCAAGATGTATTTGAAGTGAAATATCTTCCCTTCCCCCAAAAGCCCCTCCAACATTTGTATTTACAATTCTTACCTTTTCTTCAGAAAGATTTAGTGTACTTACAACCTCTTCTTTGTCATAATGAGGGTATTGAGTAGCTACATATATGGTTATAACTCCATTCTCATCAATCATACCTACCCCTGCTTCTGTTTGCAAAAAAGCATGTTCTACTGAATTAACTTTATAAGTTTCTTCCACTACAATATAACTATTTTTAAATCCTTCTTCTATATCACCTTTTCTCAATTTATAATGATAAATTATATTTGAATCCCCATGAACTTTTGGAGAATTTTTTCCCATTCCCAATATTGGATCAAATACCCCTTCCAAATCCTCATATTCCACCTTAACTTTTTTAAGCCCTTCTATACAAGCCTTTTCACTAACTCCTACTACAAATGCAATAGGATCTCCTATCCTTCTAACCTTTTCACTACAAAAAACTTCTTGATCCTTAAGCACTACTCCATGACAATTGTTTGGCACATCTTTAGAAGTAAATATCTTGACTACTCCATCTACCTTCTCCGCTTCACTTGTATCTACTTTTATATATGCATGTGGTTTATCTGATCTTAAAGTCTTTCCATAAAGCATATTTTCCATATAAATATCCTGAGGATACATAGCTTTTCCTGTAACCTTCCCCAAAGCATCTCTTCTAATAATGTTTTTCCCTACAATATCAAAACTCATAGCTATTCTCCCCCTCCATATATAATATGGCCCTTTCCACTGCATCTACTATCTTGTTGTATCCTGTACACCTACATAAATTCCCTGATAGACCTTCTCTTATTTCTTCTCTAGTAGGATGAGGATTTTTATCTAATAATGCCTTTGCAGAAAGAATCATTCCAGGAGTACAAAATCCACATTGAACAGCACCACTATCAATAAAAGCCTTTTGAATTGGATGAAGCTCTCCATTTTTAGCCAAGCCTTCTATGGTAGTTATGTGACTTCCATCAGCTTGAAAAGCCATGACTAAACAAGAAACAACCGCTTGACCGTCCATTATAACTGTACAAGCGCCGCATTCACCTTCTCCACAGCCTTCTTTTACTCCTATAAGTCCTAAATCATCTCTAAGGAAATCTAACAATCTTTTATCTTCCTCTACATCCAAAGTTTTATTTTCTCCATTCACCATAAGTGATATTTTTTTCATAAAATCACCTCTTCAAAATACCTTTCCCCGTCTTCCATGGCCTCTATGAACAATCCCTTCACTGCTTGTCTTTTATACTCTAGTGTAGGTCTTCCCTTCAATCTATTGTCAAGTACTCCTTCAAGTACTTTTAAACCTTCACATACTAAATCTTCATCTATCTTTTTATCTACAAAAACTTTTTCTACTTCTCTTTCTCTCATTGGGAACTTCCCCAATGCTCCACTGACAATTCTAATATCTTTACATCTTTTTTCTTCGTTCAAAGATAAAAATATACTCATGGAAATTCTAGATATAGCTAAAGCTTTTCTAAGTCCTAGCTTAGAAAAAGTAATTGCCTCATCATTTTTTAAAGCTTTAAATTTAATATTAGTCAAAATTTCATTATTTTTTATACCTAATTCATCTTTATAAAGATAATAATCCTCAATTTTCATAGTTCTTTCCCCATTTATTGAAGCTAAAGTTATTTCACTATCAAGAGCTATAAGAGGAGGAACAGAATCTGCAGCCGGACTGCCATTGATTATATTTCCTCCAACTGTACCTCTATTCCTGATTTGAGGAGAGCCTACCATACTACAAGCCTTTTTTAAACCCATCAATTTTCTCCCCAAAATTTTTGATTCTGCTATTTGTGTAAAAGTAGTTCCCCCACCTATTTCAATATATCCATCTTTTTTAACTATATGAGATATATAGGGAATATTTGTAATATCTATCATTATGTCAGATACAATTTTGTTGTTTCTCAAATCTATAACTATATCCGTGCCTCCTGCAATTATTTCAGAATTTTCACTATATTTATCCAACAAATATAGGACTTCATCAAGTGTTTTAGGCTTGTAAGCTTTCTTCATACCTATCCCCCCTTTTAGAAATACCGCCCTCCATATGGAAGGCGGTATACATACTTTGTTTTAAATAAAACCTTTTAATACAAATAGTATAGCTAATACATACATAATTGGAGATACATCTTTCCATTTACCAGTAAGTAACTTAAGTACTACATAAGAAACCATTCCAAAAACTATTCCTTCAGCAATACTATATGCTAAAGGCATCATTATGATAGCTAAAAATGCTGGAATTGCTTCTGTGAAATCATCAAGATTTATATCTTTTATTGGACTCATCATAAACAATCCTACCAATATCAATGCTGGAGCTGTCGCTGCTGCTGGAACCATTATAAATATTGGTGCAAACAATAATGACAACGCAAAAAGACAAGCTGTTGTAAAAGCTGTAAGTCCTGTTCTTCCACCTTCCGCTACTCCTGATGCACTTTCCACATAAGTTGTAACAGTACTAGTCCCTAAACAAGCACCTGCAACAGTTCCTATAGCATCAGCCATAAGAGCCTGACTAACCTTTGGAAGTTTTCCATCTTCATCTAACATATTGGCCTTTGAAGATACTCCAACCAAAGTTCCAATAGTATCAAATACGTCAACAAACAAGAAAGTAAACATTACAACAAACATATCCTTTGTAAATATCTCATCCCAAACAAACTTAAATGCTACAGGTTTAAGTGATGGAGGAAGAGAAAACACTCCACTTGGATGAGTAACTCCCATAGGAATACCTATAATTGTTGTAACAATGATACCTATTAGAAGTGCTCCCTTAACTTGTTTTGCAAGTAATATTCCCATTATTACAAGACCTATAAGTGCTAATATAGCTTCACTGCTGTGTATATTCCCCAATGTAAGAATTGCTCCACCTTGCTCTACTATTCCCGCTGAAGAAAGTCCTATAAATGCAATAAACAATCCAATTCCCACAGAAACTGCTTTTTTAAGATTGGTTGGTATGGCATCAAATATAGCTTCTCTTACTTTAAAAGTCGACAAGATTATGAAAATTATACCTTCAAGAAATACTGCTGTAAGTGCAAATTGCCAAGAATGTCCCATTCCCAATACTACTGAATAAGCAAAAAATGCATTTAATCCCATACCTGGTGCTAATGCAAATGGATAATTTGCATAAAAAGCCATAACTAAAGTTGCTATAACTGCTGAAAGTGCTGTGGCAGTAAATACTCCTCCTTTATCCATTCCTGCCTCAGCCAATGTAATTGGATTTACCACTAAAATATAAGCCATAGTCATAAACGTAGTAATACCAGCTAATACCTCGGTTTTAGTATCAGTATTATTTTCTTTGAGTTTGAATTTTTTTTCAAAAAACCCACCACTGGCTTGTGAATTAGTCGTCATTGTACTCCTCCTTTTTCTTTTTATTTAAAAAAACTATCCCCCTTTCTTTTATATATAATTTTAGACATTTACAAAATGCCATAACCTTTATGTGAATTTAAATTATCTATAAATATAATATCAATGTCATTTGCAATAGTCAATGGAAGAATGAAATGTCGAATTTAAATGTTTATTATGTAGTGAACATTACATAGTTTTTATTTGCCTATGTTTCATATATTATAAATAATCCAAATAATCATTCCCCAACAATAGGAGGAAGAATTTTAAAGTTGTTTACATCAACCAATCCTTTATCTGTTATTTTCCATACTGGACTTGTTGAAAGAGCTAAAAATGAAAGATGCATAAATGGTGCATGTACACTGGTTCCCAATTCCCTTGTGGCTATAGCTTCCAATTCAGCAATCTTTTCGCTTACTTCGTGACCTGAAAGTTCATCTGTTATAAGTCCTCCTACTGGAAGCCTCAATTCAGATAGTATCTTTCCTTTGTTAGCTATTGTAAGTCCCCCACCTATTTCTATAACTCTATTTACAGCCAATACCATATCCCTCAAATTTGTACCTACTACTATGATATTGTGAGTATCATGAGCCACAGATTCAGCAAAAGCTCCTTCCCTCATCCCAAATCCTTTAACAAAAGCCTTTCCTATATTGCCATTTCTGCCATATCTCTCTATACAAGCTATTTCCAGCACATCTTTATTTACATCTGGAAGAACCACCTTATTTGAAACTCTAACTTCTTCTTCCAAGCATCTTGACAAATTTTGATCTGGAATAAGCTTTATACATCTAACCTTTGCAGTATTTCCAGCTGCACTGATTTCTAAATCTTTTTCAGAAATAGGTCCACGTTTTACTGAATTCTTCACTTCTGCCGGATAAGTATATTTAGGAAGATCTATTAAAAGTTCACCATGTAAAGCCACTAGTTTTCCTTCTATAAATACCCCTTCTACTTTCATCTCATTTAAATCACTGATTACAGCTATATCTGCTAATTTTCCAGGAGCTAATACTCCCACATCTTCCAATCCAAAATAACTTGCAGAATTTATGGTAGCCATTTGAATAGCTTCTATTGGATCTACTCCTTCTCTTATAGTTCTTCTAATTATTTCATTCATATGACCTAGCTTTTCTAGATCAGCTGCCACCATATCATCCGTAGCTAATATGCATCTTCTAGAATCAAATCCTTCTTCCGTGACTGCCCTAATACATTCAGCCATATTTCTTTGAGTTGAACCTTCTCTCATAAATAGATAAACTCCTTGCCTCAATTTTTCCATAGCTTCTTTCTTACTAGTGGTTTCATGACAAGAGCAGCTGCCACCAGTAGCTATTATATGAGAAGCCAATTCTTTTCCATATAATTCCGGAGCATTCCCATCTACAACCATTCCCTTGCTTCTTGCATAAATAGTAGATGCAAGCAAATCTGTTATTATCTCAGGGGTATTTTTATACACATGTTTTGCATTGCTATATCCTTGCAATTCACCAATACCTACTATATTCTTATAATTTAAAAGTTCTTCCATATCATCAGATGTCACATCAACTCCTGCTGTCTCTAAATCTGGACAATCAGGTGTAAGTGCTGGCACCACCAATTTGATATGATTGGGTACATTTCCTATTTCATCAGCCATAGCCTTTATACCTATAGGGCCTAGTGCATTGCCTATCTCATGAGGATCAGCAATCAATGTAGTAGTTCCAGACGGTATGGAAAGCCTTGAAAATTCCGTTATTGTAAGCATACTACTTTCAAAATGCATATGAGAATCTATAAAACCTGGTGATAAATATTTCCCTCTAACATCAATAACCAATGTATCAGACCCCGTAAGGTCCTTTGAATCCCCTACCAACAATATATACTTACCTTTTATAGCAATATCTGCTGTATAAATTTCTCTTGTGATAACATTTACCACTTCACCGCCATACAATATGGTATCCGCAAAATATTTATCACCCATTAAAGTATCTATTAAATTTCTATATTCCATTGCTCTTTTATAATATAATGGGTTGTTCAACTTAAAATTAACCCCCCTTCTAGTTTCCTCCTAATGTTTCCTTGTGGACATCCATACTATCTATGATTCCTACTATAGATATATCTATAGGAGAATCCATTTTTCTTGCTGCAATCCTTGAAGCTGTACCTTTTACATAAATAACCAATTCGCCTATGCCAGCACCTACTGTATCTACTCCAATTAGAGGTTCCCCTATAGGCTTCAACTCTATATTGAGAGGCTGAGTAATCAATAGTTTACTGCCCACAAGTTTCTCATCTTTTCTAGTAGCTACAACTGTTCCTATCACTCTACCAATATACATATTACCTCTCCTCTCAATTTTCTTTTATTATTTTAATTCCTAACTCCCTAGCCCTATCCTTGGCTAATGGCGTAAATATTGTATTTCTACGAATATGCAATTCTCTATTTGTGTGAGACAAATTCATTAAATCCTTTTCAGTAATAACAGTTTTCTCTGCTTTTTCTAAGCTTTCTATGCCATTTGATATAGGCAATATTTTGTCTACATATTTCTTTGTTTCTATTTCTACTGCTCCCATTTTTAACAAATTTTCAATATGTTTTTCAACTTGATTGTTTATAACACTGTTTTTGCACTCTTCCCCATTGAACTTTCTTACACAACCAAAGTCTAAAAAGACTTTTTTGTTTTTGTACAAAAACCCCCATATGACATTTGGAACAAAAGTGTCAATCACCCCTAAACTAACTTTAGAAAGGGTATTCATAGTTATATTTGGAACTACAACTTGAGAGTATCCATGAAAAATATTATTTAGCTCATAAATATCTTTTTCAATATATATTTTTTTAGGATCCAGTTCTCTTTTTATCTTTTCTACATCTAATATTTTCCCTCCCATAAAAGAGAAGCCTATGTCCATAGGAACATTTTGAGCCTTAACTTTTCTTAAATCCTCTATTTTTTCATTTATAGCCCAATTTGATCCCGTAAAAAGAGCCAAAATACAGTCCTCATTATTTACTTTTGATGTGATACCCTCAAGTATATTTAAAGTAAACTCATATTTATCCATTCAAAACACTCCACTTTAATTATTCAATAGTTTTCAAAATAACCCTTTCAACTTCTGAATGTGGTCTTGGAATTACATGAACAGAATATAATTCTCCAACATTTCTTGCAGCTTCTGCTCCTGCGTCTACTGCTGCTTTAACTGCACCAACATCTCCCCTAACCATAACTGTAACAAGACCAAAACCTATTTTTTCATATCCTACTATAGTAACATTTGCAGCTTTAACCATAGCATCTGCAGCTTCTATTGCACCTACCAACCCTTTAGTTTCAACCATGCCCAATGCTTGACTCATACTTTTCTCCTCCTCATTTATAAATTTTATTTCTTATTTTTTTCTTTGGTACCATTTGCTTTTTGTTCTTCTTTTTGCTTTTTTTCATTTAAATTTTTAGAAAACTGTTCTATAAGTTTATCTACTTCGTCATGAGGTCTTGGAATCACATGACCAGATACAATTTTCCCTACTCTATTTCCCGCCTCAACACCTGCGTCTACTGCTGCTTGAACCGCTGCCACTTCTCCTGCAAATTGAATAGTCACACTTACAGCTTTATCTACACCTATGACTTTTTCAACGCCAATCAAATTTACATCTGCCGCCTTACTTGCTGCATCTAATGCTGTAACAGTCGTAGCAAATCCTACAGTTTCAATAAGCCCTAATGCCTTATCCATGATTTGCCTCCCACCTTCCTTTAACGATTTCCTTTAAGCTTTCGAGCTACTTCATCTAATGTGACCATAGTAGCATTAGTCCCTTTACTTTCCATTTTCTTTTCCCCATGTATTATTTCTGATATAATTTTTTCCTCATGAGATGTAATATTCTCTGCTTTTACCATTTCTCTATTTGTTCCTATATCTTTTTGGTCTTTTTTCACTTGATTATTCATAGCTACTCTAGCTAGTGGATTCACCATTATATCACCACCATATTATATAGTTAAAAAATTTTATCAACTTCATCATGAGGTCTTGGAATTACATTAGCTGAAACTACTTCTGCTATTTGTGCTGCCTTCTCTTTTCCGTTTTGCACTGCAGCTTGAACTGCTGCCACTTCTCCTGTGACTGTTATGGAAACAAGACCTGAACCAACAATTTGATAATCTAATATTTTTACATTGGCAGACTTCACCATTGTATCAGCTGCTTCTATTGCAGCAACTAAACTTCTAGTTTCAACCATTCCTATAGCTTCCCTCAAAACTCTTCACCTCTTTTTTACTTAATATTTGGAAAATATTTTTTTATATCTATTTCCTCAAAACCCGGAATTCTGGCTCTTTCAAATTTTTCCCCTGCTTCTCCAAGAGGCTTTGTTGCATCTATACCTATTTTGTCAGTAACTCCCCTCAAACCATGAGATGGTTCCAAGGATGATCCAAGTCCGCCTTGAACAATCACTAAATCTTGTGAAGCTTGAGCTCTTGTAGTAATAGCCCACTCTATATCCCTCAAATCAAATATGTCTACATCTCTGTCCACAACCACTACATGTTTTAAATCCTTGCTGCTACCTAAGGCTGCAATTATAGCACTTTTCCCATCCCCAGAATTTTTCTTGTCTATAGATACAAAAGCATTGAATCTATATCCTCCACCTTCTGTTACATTTACATCTACTACATCTACTTGATTTTTTACATAATTGTAAAGTTCAACCTCCCTTATAAGTCCATTAGATAAATGTTCTTCCCTACAAGGAAATGCTACTTGAAATATAGGATCATTCCTATGCATGACTGCATCTATTTCTATAATAGGATGATAATTTGCTTCACCATAGTATCCCATCAATTCTCCAAAAGGTCCTTCAATTTTTCTCTTATTGGGAACCATTCTACCTTCAAGTACTATTTCACTATGTGCAGGAACTAAAATATCTACGGTCTCACAAGAAACAAGTTCTATTGGTTCTCCTCTTAAGGCACTATCTATCTCATATTTATCTACGCCATAAGTAGAACTACTTACTTGACTAGCCATTAAAAGTTCTGCATCATAACCCAATACTATGGCTATCTCAAGCGGTTTATTCAATTTTTCCAATTCGAGAAAATCACTGGTAAGCTTTGGCGATACAATAAGAGCACTTAATTCATTTCCTCCATTGACTTGAAACCTTCTAACTGAAGTATAGTACTTTCCCGTTTCAGGGTCTTTTACTACCATCATGCCTGCTGTTATGAAACTTGAAGAATCTTTTTCTTGAAGAGTTGGTATGGGAAACATTCTAGGCAAATCAATGTTTCTTTTTATGACATTTTCTTTAACAGGACCATTATTAACTATATTATAAGGTTTTGGATTTGCAATTGCTTCCATAAATCTAAAAATTCTGTCTTTATGGGTCATGCCTAAAAGATTATATAAAGTTTCCCTATCTCCATAAAGACCACCAGCAACTTTTACATTGCTGCCCTTTATATTTTTAAAAAGTATGGGTCTTTTATTGTCAAAATATTTTAATACTCCACCCAATTCATATTTAGAATCTACTCTAGTTTCACAGACCAAAAGTTTTCCCATACTACTAAGTCTATCTAAAGTAGATCTGAGCATTTGTCTTTCCAAACATCCTACCCCCTTCTAAACACCTTGCCATCTCCCAAATAGGTCATTGTCAACTCCTATTTGGTCTAATATTCTTCCAACTATGTTATAAACTATATCATCTATTCTCTCAGGATGATTGTAAAACCCAGGACAAGCTGGAAGTATAGTCACACCTATTTTTGAAAGTTTAAGCATATTTTCAAGATGTATTGGACTTAAAGGTGTTTCTCTAGGAACTAATACAAGTTTTCTACCTTCTTTTATATTTACATCAGCAGCTCTAGTCAAAAGACTTTCTGAAAACCCATTGGATACACTTGACAAAGTCTTCATGGAGCAAGGCACTATAACCATTCCATTTACTTTAAATGAACCACTGGCAATAGGAGCGGTAAAATCTTTATTGTCATGAAAATAGGTGGCCATACTCTTTAGCTCATCTAATTTCACACCACATTCATGATCCATAACATATTCTCCCATAGTAGATACTACTAGATGAGTTTCTATTTTTAGTTCTTGTAATACTTTAAGTAGAGCTAAGCTATATATGGCACCACTTCCTCCAGATATTCCAACAACTATTTTCATATTTCTTCCTCACTTTCAACAATCCAGAGGGCTAATGCCCTCATAGATTATTTGACTTTGTTTTCCTTGTCTCCTCCGCCTTCCCATGGATCCAAACCTTTTTCCCAAGCATCTATATATTCATCAATAGTCATTATCTTTGAAAATATACTCAAGTCATTTAAACCATATTCATGCATTTCTTCAGTTTTTGATGCACAGCCATCACTTAACGTGATTACTTTATATGCTCTAGCCAATGCATCTGTAGCTGTACTTCTAACGCATACATTGGTCCATACACCTGTCATTACTACAGTATCTATATTTTCTTCTCTCAAATATAAATCTAAATCTGTATATGCAAATCCACTATGTCTTCTCTTTTGAACTATATATTCACCTTTTTCTGGGTAAAGTTCAGGTATGAAATCTGAACCCCAAGTTCCCTTTACAGCATGCACTGGTCTAACTCTAAAATCAGCATCATTTTCTCTATGAGCTTCCTCAATAAATACTAATTGTACATCGTCCCCTTCTCTACCTCTAGCCCATTTGAAAAGTCTTTGTAAATCTGGAATGATTGTCTCTCCACCTGGACATCTAAGAGGAGCCTTTTCTCCAACAAAATCATTTAACATATCTATAACTAAGATTGCATGTCTTGCCATTTTTTATTCCTCCTTAAAATTTTATTATATGATCAAGTTTTTGTATGCTTTGTCTCTTAACAAATTGACCATATCCTTCTTCTCCTACAATTCCTTCACCATCTTCATATACGACTTTTCCACGAACTATTGTCTTATAAATTTTGCCTTTTAGCTTAAATCCATCAAATGGTGTATATTTGTTTAGACAATACATTTTATCTTTTTCAATGGTCCATTCTTTGTCAATATCTACAATTGTGAAATCTGCATCCGAACCTATATTCATAATGCCTTTCTTTGGATACAAGCCATAATGTTTAGCTGCATTTGTACTTAGTATTTCAACTAATCTTGATAGAGAAATTCTTCCCTTGTTATATCCTTCACTTATGATGATTGGAGCCATAGTTTCTACTCCAGGAATTCCTGGGAATGCAGTCCATATATTGAATCCTTCTTTTAATTTTTCAGTTTCAAGACTATATGGAGCATGGTCCGTTGCTATAAAGTCAACACTTCCTTCTTGTATCCCTTTCCATAGACGTTCATTGTCTTCAGTCGTTCTAATTGGTGGTGCAATCTTTGCAAGTTGTACGTATTTGCTCATAGTTTCTTCATAATTCAAAGTTAAATAGTGAGGACAAGTTTCAGCTGTTACATCTAATCCTCTCATCTTAGCTTCCTTAACTAAATCTGCCCCTATTCCTGTACTCATGTGTACGATATGAAGTCTTACCCCTGTATCCTCTGCAAAACTTATTGCCAATTGAATAGCTACCTTTTCAGCCAAAATCATTCTTGCTTCTGCCCAAGCTGGTCCATCCATTCTTCCTTCTTCTTGAAAACGATTTACATAGAAATCACACATAGCAAAATTTTCAGCATGAACTCCAACAGGTAAGCCTGTTTTAGCTACAGCTTTAAAACATTCATACATTTCAGGATCTGTAACTCTTGGATAAGTTGGAACTGATGGGGTCATATAAACCTTAAATCCTGTAACTCCATAATCTGCTTGTTCTTGTACATTGTGAAGCCAGCCTTCCCTTACATCCTCTCCTGTAACTCCACCCCATAAGGCAAAATCCACTATAGCTTTATCTTTAATTTTTTCTATTTTATTTTCAAGCTGTGCAACACTTCTTACTGAAGGAACTGAACAACAAGGCATATCAATAATAGTTGTAACTCCCCCTGCTGCTGCACCTGAAGTTCCTGTTAAAAAGTTTTCTCTGTGAGTAAATCCAGGATCCATAAAGTGAGTATGAGAATCTATACATCCAGGTATTGTAAGATTTCCTTTAGCATCTATTATTTCTCTTCCTTCCAAACCTTCTATTGATTCTACAAATCCAGCTATTTTTCCATCTTTGACTAAAATATTTGTTAGAACGGTATCATGGCCTTGAGGTATCCTGGCATTTTTAACAATTACATCATACATGACAAATCCCCCTTTGTATTTAGGCTTTAGCCAACTTTTAAATTATGATAACATAGTAGTATAAAATATTCCTTGTTATTTTACTATAAAAATTTTTCAATTATATCTTTTGAATAGACTAATTTTTGTGAAAATTCACTAAACATTTTGTATGTTTTTAATAATGATTTTTAAGTCAAGCTATTATAAGATTTAATTAAAATATGAAAGGAGTGAAAATATGACTTTAAAGTTAATAGATCTCTCTCAAGAAATTTATGAAGGTATGTCTGTCTTCCCTATGCATCAGAAAACTTTCATTATGAGAAATATGACTTATGAAGAAAATATGGAAATGACAGGAAGCACCACTTTAGGCTTCTCTGCAAGAAATTTGCTTTTAAGTGAACACTGTGGTACCCATAGTGATGGAGTAGCAGAATTTAAACCTGGTGGCCCAACTATTGACAAAATGCCTTTGGAACATTTTTGGGGTAGTGCCCTATGTATTGACTTAAGTCATGTCAGATATCCAGCTTATATTGAACCAAAAGATTTGGAAGAAGCTGTAAGAAAATCTGGTCAAGAAATAAAAAAGGGAGATATAATTTTGCTATACACTGGCCATCATAACAGAACCTATGGTACTAAGGCATTTCAAACAGATTATACAGGTCTTAGTTATGAAGGAGCAAAATGGTTGGCTGAACGTGGAGTCATGAATATAGGCGTAGATGCACCAGCTATAGATCAAACTCCAGATGATATAAACTTTTCAGGCCATTTAGTTTGTGGAGAATATAATATAACCAATACAGAAAATTTGTGCAACCTCGACAAAGTAGTTAATAAAAGATTTTTATATATTGGACTCCCTTTAAAAATAAGAGACGGTTCTGGTTCACCTATAAGATCTGTAGCATTGGTAGAAGAATAAAAAGGCTTCCAATGGAAGCCTTTTTATTTCACAAGTAGTTCTTTTATCTTCAGTGCAATTTCAAGATTCAATCTATCATTTGGATCATCTAAATTCATTCCAGTGATTTCATTTATTCTGTTTATTCTATAGAGAATAGTATTGTAGTGAGTATATAATGCATCTGACATTTTCTTTAAATTCCCATTATGTTCAAAATAAGATTCTAAAGTCTTTACAAGTTCTGTAGATTTTTTCTTATCATAATCAGCCAAAGATTTTAATGTGCCATTGTAGAAATCCTCCAATTCTTCAGTCAAAAAATCTTGACAAAGAATCTTGAATATCCCCAATTCATCATAAGTAACAACTCTTTTATCTGTCAATACTTTTCCTGTTCTAATAGTCTTTAAAGCATCTGAAAAACTTTTATTTACATCTTCCAGTCCTTTATAAGCTCGTCCCACTCCAATCTTAAATTCCATATTTTCAAATTTTTTAGACAATTCCCGTTCCAATAAATCGTTAAATTCCTTTAGTTTATCTTGTTCTGTACCTTGTTTTTCAAATCCCAATAAAATCTGTATACCACTCATTTTACTAGCTACTATTCCGTGTAATTCCAAATTTGAAATAATATCTTCAATAATAGAAACAACTTTGTTCACATAATCTTGAACATAATCAACAAAAAATTCTTCTCCCTTATTTAAAATAAATTTAAAACTCATTACTTCTATAATATATATATCATTATAATTTAAATTGAAAAAATGAGCCCTTTCCAATGCTTTTTTCTTTCTCTTTAAATCTGTTGAAATAAGGTCTTCAAAAAATTCTGATCTGTATCTAATTTCTACTTCTTTTACTGACAATTCTTGCAATACTCCTAAGGCAATGGCAGTAGAAGCACTTTCAAGTATAGATAAATCAAAACCACCCAAAGGTGTGTTTATAGCCCAAGTGAATATATGACCATATATATTATCTTTAACTATAATTGGCATAATCATTCGCTTTATATACTTCCCATTTATAAGTACTTTGCTCTCCTCAAGTCTTTTCAAACTACTTCTTGTAGAAATTGGCTCATAAAATTTTTTTATATCTTTTCTAAAAAATTCTTTTATATCTTCATCTACTCCATCAAATATCTCTACATTCTCATTGCAAAAATCTAGAGACAAATAAACAGGATTCTTTATGTTTTCGGAAACTATTAAAGCTAATTCCCCTATACCGTTTCCTTCAAGCATAGCATTCATATATTCTTCGTGAACTTTTTCAATTCTCTCCAAAAGAGAAGCTTGTTTGTTAAATATTTCTTTCAGTGCTTCTGTCATTATATTAGATAGCGGTATAGAATAATAAATATCTATTATAGGAAAATCCAAATGGTCTGCCAAATTTATGACCTCTTCAGGAAGGCTGTCAAGATAAGGATAAATTTTAATACCAATTCCCGCTAGCTTTTTTCTGGAACATTCTTTTATAAGTCTCTTTTGTTCTTCTGCATCATCCTTTTTAAAAGAATAAGCAGTAGTCAGCAAAAACTCTCCCTCCTGAACCCAGTCAATTATATCTGGATCTGCCATGATATTGACTTTAGAAATAGTATTTCTAATACCTTTAAATCCAGCCACTATTTTGCAATCTTCCATTACTTCTAGTTTAAGCATATCTTCAACAGTGATGCCATTTTGCCTAGACATATATATCTACCCCTTATAAATACCCTCTTTAGCCTAATTTTTCATAGACAATTTTCAGTAGTTCTTCTTTTAATTCTTTTCCTTCTCCCAATATCCTATCTATTTCATTTTGTATATTATCTACATATTTCTCATCTTTCAATCCACCAAGATTTATTTTTACATTGAGCAACGCTCCCTCTAATCCTGCATAAGCAAGTAACGCTCCTACGCCTACATCAGTTATTGCATTTTGATTTCCATACAATGCAAAGGTTTTCTGAAGTTTTAATACTTCCAAACACTCTTTTGCACACCCTAAAGGTACTTCTAAGGCTTCCTTAGTAGCATTTTCAATGGCTTCTTTTCTTGCATTTTTTTCTTCTTCTGTTTCCTTTGGCATCTTAAATGCAACCATGACTTTATTGAAAGATAAGGTATCTTCATCAACATAATTGTTAAGTCTCTCAATAGAAGCTTGAACTTTAACTAAATTTTCATTTAATTCATTTTTTTTATCTCCATCTAATTTTTCATAAGCTTTTCTACCAACAGTTAAATTTCCAACCATACTAGTCAAAGCGGCACCTAGGCTACCAACCAATGCAGAAACACTGCCGCCTCCTGGAGCGGGTTCATTGCTTGCAACTTGGCTTACAAAATCCTTTACATTTTTTTCAATTAACATAAAAACACCTCCTATAAATATTGCTTAAAAAATTATAGCATATTGGAAAATTATTGTCTACTTGTCTAAATAAACATAGACTATATAGTATACAAAAGGTATAAAAATTCCTCCACCTAAAATATTCCCTAATGTCACAGGAATTAAATTTCCTGTCCACATTTTGGGCCACGAAATATTTGCTCCTAAAAATTTCCCCAAAGGAATATAAAACATATTTGCTACACTATGTTCATATCCCATAAGTACAAAGAGCATTATAGGAAACCATATGGCAAGTATTTTTGAGCCAATATCTTTAGCTCCTGTAGCCATCCATACAGCTAATACAACTAAGATATTACACAAAAATCCCCTTATTAAAGCTTGACTGATTGACAAATTGGCTTTACCTATAGCTGTAGATACAGCTAATTCACTTATATTTTCATTTGCCAATCCAGTTTTAGAAATCAAAAATGCTAAAAATACAGAACCTATGAAATTGCCTACATAAACTATTATCCAATTTGAGAACATCTCTTTAAATGTAATTTTCTTATCTAATAGTGCCATTGTCATAAGATTATTTCCTGTAAACAATTCGCCACCAGCAATTATAACAAACATAAGACCTACTGGAAAAACTACAGCCCCCAAAAATTTCATAAGTCCCAAATCTAAATTACCCAAAGACTGCATGACAGTTAAACTTCCATAGGCACCAAAACCTATAAACATTCCTGCAAATATACTCAATAAAAGTTTTTCAAAAATTGATAATTTTCCTTTTTTAACTCCTGATTCAATAGTTTTTAGTGCTATTTCTCTTGGCGTAAGCATTAAAGGCCCCCCTTTTATCTAAACTTACATTATTGTACTATTATATCATATCTTGGATTCAAAATCTTTAAGGGATTCTGAAACTTTTGAACTTAAAATAAACAATGCAATGAGGTTTGGAATGATCATCAATCCATTAAACATATCAGCAATACTCCAAACAAGTTCCACTTCCAAAATCGAACCAAATACTACAAACAAAAGCACTATTATTCTATAATATTTTATTCCGCCTTTTCCAAATAAAAATCTTATATTTGCTTCTCCAAAAAAATACCAACCAATAATAGTAGAAAAAGCAAAGAAAAATAAACTTATAGCTATAAATGGATTCCCATATTTCCCAAACCCTGCTGTGAAAGCCATTTGAGTAAGTTCTGGCCCTGTAGCTCCAGAAGTATAAACTCCCGTAGTTATTATTACAAGAGCCGTCATTGTACAAATGACTACAGTATCTATAAAAACACCTACCATAGCAACAAGACCTTGTTCTCCAGGATGATTCACCTTTGCTACTGCATGAGCATGAGGTGTGGAACCCATTCCAGCTTCATTTGAAAATAGTCCTCTCGAAACTCCATACCTAATAGCCTCTTTTATTGTCACGCCCAAAACCCCTCCTGCAATTGCTTGGGGACTAAAAGCTCCTACAAAAATTGATCTAAATGCGGGTATTATTTGTCTATAATTTATTATTATTATTATTAAACTACCTACAATATATAATACTGCCATAAATGGTACTACCAATTCAGTAAAAGAAGCTATTCTAGTTATCCCTCCAATTAAAATCATTCCAGCTACAATTGCTGTAAATATTCCTATCCATATTTTATTTATTCCAAAAGCTCTATTAGCAGCTGCAGCTATGGAATTTGACTGAACCATATTCCCTACAAATCCTAGAGCAATTATGATTGCTATAGAGAAAAACACCGCCAATCCTTTACTCTTTGCTCCTTTACTTATATAATAAGCTGGCCCTCCTGTTATTTCACCATCAATTTTTTCCTTATAAATTTGAGCCAGCACAGCCTCAGCAAAAATTGTTGACATACCAAAAAAAGCACTTATCCACATCCAAAATATGGCTCCTGGCCCTCCTGAAGCTATGGCTGTAGCTACACCTGCCAAGTTTCCTGTCCCAACTTGGGCAGCTATAGCTGTGGCTAGAGCCTGAAAAGACGTCATACCATCTTTATCTGCTTTTTCACCTTTTTTAAAAATCCCACCAAATACTTGCTTCATACCTCTATTTATTTGTCTTATTTGAGGAAACCTAAGTTTTATAGAAAAATATATTCCTGTTCCAACAAGTAAAAAAATAAGTATATATCCCCATAAATAGTCATTAACCGTTTTTATAATACCTTCAAAAGTCATTTTTTTCTCTCCTTTCCTATATACTTATTTTTAGTATTTTCATTAATTAAAAAAATATATTGGACAAAAAATAACAAATCTCCAGTAAACTGGAGATTTGTTATTTTTTAAATTTCTAATTTTTAATTTTTTCATAATTAGATAAAGAATCTTTTACTTTTGAACCTAAAGCAAATAAGGCAATGACATTTGGAATAACCATAAGTCCATTAAATGTATCTGCCATATCCCATACAAGTTGTACTTCTAATGTTGAACCTAATACTAAAAATATAATAACCAGAAATCTATAATATTTAATTCCACTTTCTCCAAATAAAAACTTTACATTTGCCTCTCCAAAAAAATACCAACCAATAATAGTAGAAAAAGCAAAGAAAAATAAACTTATAGCTATAAATGGATTCCCATATTTCCCAAATGCTGCAGTGAAAGCCATTTGCGTAAGTACTGGACCTGTAGCTCCAGAAATATAAACTCCTGTTGTAAGTATAACCAACGCAGTCAAAGTACAAATAACCAAAGTATCAATGACAACTCCAGCTATTGCAACAAGACCTTGTTCTGCTGGATGATTTACCTTTGCTACTGCATGAGCATGAGGTGTAGAACCCATTCCAGCTTCATTTGAAAATAGTCCTTTTGAAACACCAAATCTTACAGCTTGCTTCATTGAAACACCAAAGACTCCTCCCGCAACTGCTTTAGGGCTAAAAGCTCCTTTAAATATCATTCCAAAAGCTGGTCCAATATTTTTATAATTCATTAAAACAATTATTATACTTCCAACTATATACAATAAAGCCATAAATGGTACTACCTTTTCAGTAAATGAAGCTATTCTGGACATTCCACCAGTAAATATCAAAAATGTTAGGAAGGCAATTATTACACCAATCAAAACTTTTGAAACATCAAAAGCATTGTTCATAGCTGCAGCTATGGAATTTGATTGAACCATATTCCCCACAAATCCTAAAGCAATTATAATTGCTATAGAAAAAAATACTGCTAGTCCCCTATTTTTTAATCCTTTGCTTATGTAATAAGCAGGTCCTCCTGTTATCTCACCATCAACTTTTTCTTTGTACGTTTGCGCCAACACAGCCTCTGCAAAAATTGTCGCCATGCCAAAGAAAGCACTTACCCACATCCAGAATATAGCTCCTGGACCACCTGATATTATGGCTGTAGCTACACCTGCCAAGTTTCCTGTCCCAACTTGGGCAGCTATAGCTGTAGCTAAAGCTTGAAAAGAAGTCATACCATCATTATCTGCTTTTTCACTTTTTTTAAAAATTCCACCAAATACTTGCTTCATGGCAGGATGTAGTTTTCTTACTTGAACAAATTTGAGTTTAAAAGTATAGTATACCCCTACTCCAACCAATAAGAAAATCAAAAGATAATCCCATAAAATTTTGTTAGTTATTCCTATGATTTTTTCAAAAACCATTTTTAATTCCTCCACCACTTTTATTTTTTTGTCATTTATTATTATTTTTTTTAAATAGTACCTATATTTTTATCAAATTTTATATTCAAAATCAAATTAAATTTTTGTTAAAAATAGACCCCAAAATGGGGTCTATTTTTAATCTATATACTTAGGTCTTTTTACATAATGAGTATGGAGAATTTCATGAGCTTTGTGACTATTTGGTTCTCCAAAATATTCTTCATAAATTTTTTGTATCATAGGATTTTCATGAGATTTTCTTATGACTTTTGCTTCATCTTCTTCATACAATGCATTAGCTCTCTTTAAAATATAATTTTCATTAGTTCTCACTAAATCACTGACAAATGGCTGCCCTCCACCATTTACACAGCCGCCAGGGCAACCCATTATTTCAATAAAATGATATTCTGCTTCCCCTTTCTTTACCTTTTCAAGCAAAGCATTCGCACAACCAGTACTATTTGCTACTGCCAATTTCACGTTTATATCACCTAGAGGTATTTCTGCTTCTTTTATTCCTTCTAATCCTCTAACTTCCTCAAATTCTATTTTCTCAAGTTTCTTTCCCGTAACTACTTCTGCTACAGTTCTTAGAGCTGCCTCCATGACCCCACCTGTAACTCCAAATATAACACTGGCTCCAGTAGATTCTCCTAATACTTCGTCAAAATCTTCATCTGGAAGTCTCATAAAATCTATTCCAGCTTGTTTAATCATCTTTCCTAGTTCTCTAGTTGTAAGAACTACATCTACATCTTGATATCCAGAAGCACTCAATTCTTCTCTTTTAGCTTCAAACTTTTTAGCAGTACATGGCATTATTGAAACTACAAATATATCTTTTGGATCTATTCCATTTTTCTCAGCATAATAAGTCTTTATTACAGCACCTAACATTTCATGAGGAGATTTACAAGTAGATAGATTGTCTAAAAATTCAGGATGATAGTGCTCACAGTATTTAATCCATCCTGGTGAGCATGAAGTAATCATAGGAAGTTTTCCGTTATTTTTAAGTCTATTAAGAAGCTCGTATCCTTCTTCCATTATAGTCAAGTCTGCAGCAAAATCTGTGTCAAATACCTTGTCAAATCCAAGACGTCTTAAAGCAGCGGCCATTTTCCCTGTCACTCTAGTCCCTATTGGAAAATCAAATTCTTCCCCTAGTGCAGCTCTAACTGCTGGAGCTGTTTGAACTACTACATGCTTTTTAGGGTTATCCAATGCTTCCCAAACCAAATCTATATTTTCCTTTTCCTTTAATGCTCCTACAGGGCAATTAACTACACATTGACCACAATTTATACAAGCTACTTCGGCTAATCCTTTATCAAATATAGGCCCTACTGTAGTATCAAAACCTCTATCTCTAAAACCTATGACACTTACTCCTTGAACTTTTTCGCAAACACTTACGCATCTGCCACAAAGTATACACTTTGTAGGATCTCTTACTATAGAAGGAGAAGAAGTATCAACAGATCTTATAGTTTTTGCCCCTTCAAATCTAATATCTCTTATACCTAGTTCTTCAGCAAGTCGTTGAAGTTCACATTTATGATTTCTATCACAAGTTGTACATTCTCTATTGTGATTTGATAAAATCAATTCCAAATTTAACTTTCTTGCATCTCTTACTCTCTTAGTATTAGTCTTGATAACCATGCCTTCACTTGTGGGTAGAACACATGAAGCTTTAAGAGTTCTTTGACCTTCAACTTCAACTAAACAAAGCCTACAAGCTCCTACTTCATTTATTCCTTCCAGAAAACATAATGTAGGTATATTTATACCCGCTTCTCTACAAGCTTTAAGAACTGTATAATTCTCTGGTACTTGTAGATCTTTTCCATCTATATTTACAGTAATCATATTCACTTTTTCCACCTCCACTCTTATCTCTTTTCTATAGCTCCAAATGGACATTTTTCTATACATGTACCACATTTAATACATTTCTCCGGATCAATAACATGAGTTTCTCTGACTTCTCCCGTTATAGCATCATTTGGACAATTTCTCTTACATAATCCACAACCTTTACATAAATCTTCTCTAATGACAAAGGTAAGCAATTTTCTACAGTGACCTGAAGGACATCTCTTTTCATATACATGAGCTTCATATTCATCTCTAAAATATTTCAATGTAGATATAACTGGATTTGGTGCTGTCTGACCTAGTCCGCAAAGAGCAGAATCTTTTATATTATTTGCCAATTCTTCAAGTTTCTCAATATCTCCAGGTTCCCCTTTCCCTGAGGTAATTTTCTCAAGTATTTCTAGCATCCTTCTCGTGCCAATTCTACAAGCCGTACACTTTCCACAAGATTCATCCACAGTGAAATCCAAGAAAAATCTAGCTATATCTACCATACAATTGTCTTCATCCATAACTATCATTCCACCAGAACCCATTATAGAGCCAAGCTTTGTCAATGATTCATAATCAACAGGTGTATCTAAATATTTTTTAGGAATACATCCTCCTGAAGGGCCTCCAGTTTGAACAGCTTTAAACTCTTTTCCTTTTGGTATTCCTCCGCCTATTCCATATATTATATCCCTTAAAGTAGTGCCCATCGGGATTTCTACCAAACCAGTATTTTCTATTTTACCTCCCAACGCAAATACTTTAGTTCCTGGGGATTTTTCTGTGCCAATACTTCTAAACCAATCTACGCCTCTTTGGAAAATAACAGGAATATTTGCATAAGTCTCTACATTATTGATTAAAGTTGGTTTTCCCCAAAGTCCTTCATTAGCTGGAAATGGTGGCTTATTCCTTGGCATACCCCTTTTACCTTCTATAGATTCTATAAGAGCAGTTTCTTCTCCACATACAAATGCTCCCGCTCCAAGCCTCAATTCTATATCAAAGTTAAATCCAGAATTCAAAATATTTTCCCCAAGAAGTCCATATTCTCTAGCCTGATTTATAGCTATTTGAAGTCTCTTAACAGCTATAGGGTATTCAGCTCTAATATAGACAAATCCCTGATCTGAACCAATAGCATATCCCGCAATAGTCATAGCTTCCAATATTGAATGAGGATCGCCTTCAAGAATACTTCTATCCATAAATGCTCCAGGATCCCCTTCATCTGCATTACATACTACATATTTTTTATCTCCATCAGCTTTCTTTGTAAAATCCCACTTAAGCCCTGTTGGAAATCCAGCTCCCCCTCTTCCTCTAAGTCCTGAATCCTTAACTACTTGAATCACTTCATCCCTAGTCATCTTAGTTAGAGCCTTAGCCAAGGCTTGATATCCATCATAAGCAATATATTCATCAATATTTTCCGGGTCAATAATTCCGCAGTTTCTTAATGCTACTCTAGTTTGCTTTTTATAAAAATCAACTTCATTGACAGATTTTATAACATTTTCTTCAACAGCTTCTTTAAACAACAATCTCTTTACAATTCTACCTTTTAGCAAATGTTCATCTACTATTTCATCTACATCACTAAGTTTCACATGACTATAAAAAACCCCTTCTGGATAAACTACCACATTGGGTCCAGATTCACACAATCCAAAACAACCTGTCATAACAACTTTTACTTCGTTTTCTAGTCCTTTTTCTTTTATTCTATCTTCCATTTTTTGTTTTATCTTATCTGAATTCGAAGAGTGACAACCAGTTCCTCCACAGACTAGAACATGAGCTCTATATAAATTCATCCTGAAATCCCCCTTTACAAATTATTGTCTCAGCTCTTATTCACTTTTATATGAACCTATAGTGTACTCATTGACAACGTTTCCATTTACTATATGCTGGGCTACTACTCTTCTAGCCTTTTCAGGAGTCATCTCTATATAAGTTACTTTTTCCTTTCCTGGTTCATACACTTCAACTATTGGTTCTAGCCTACAT
Source organism: Sporanaerobacter acetigenes DSM 13106 (assembly GCF_900130025.1). Classification (NCBI taxonomy): domain Bacteria; kingdom Bacillati; phylum Bacillota; class Tissierellia; order Tissierellales; family Sporanaerobacteraceae; genus Sporanaerobacter; species Sporanaerobacter acetigenes. The sequence goes on from NZ_FQXR01000015.1 coordinate 31,457, forward strand.
AAGCCAATACATCCTGTCTGACTTACTACAACATTCTCTAGCTTCCTTTTGGAAACTTCTTCTAATAGCGCAGTCAAAACAGGTCTTGCTCCTGCTGAAATACCACAAGTTGCCATACCTACAACTATTCTTATTCTCTCTTTATCCGTTCTTAAATTCATCTTTGCTAGAGACTCTTCTCTTATCTTGTTTAATTCCTCAATACTTTTCAAACAATTCACCCCCAATTTATTTATACTTCTCAAGAATACCTTCTACAGCATCAGGAGTTAATCTTCCATAAACTTCATCATTTATAACCATGACAGGAGCCAAACCACAAGCTCCTAAACAACGAGTAGCTTGCAATGAAAACTTACCATCAGCAGTAGTTTCTCCAACTTTAATGTTTAAAAGTTCTTGAACCTTGTCCAATATTTCCTGGGAACCTTTTACATAACAAGCAGTACCTAGACAAACTCCTATAGTATACTCGCCTTTAGGTATTAGTGAAAACTTAGAATAAAAAGTAGCTACTCCATATACTTCTGACAAGGGCGTGTTTAATCCTTCAGAAATAATATTTTGAACTTCAAGTGGGAGATAGCCAAAAATATCCTGGGCTTCATGAAGAACTGGCATAAGTGCACCTTTTTTATCTTTATTTTCTTCGATAAATAATTCTAATTCATGAATTTTTTCTTTATTTTTTTCCCAATCAAAATTTAACCCCATTTTCTAGCCTCCTTTTTATTAAACTTCAAAATAGGCAGCACTCTCAAAAATGCAGCCTATATTTTGCCTATTTGGAATATTCGAAATCTTTTCAATTATATGTATTATATCGTTTTTTACTACTTTATGTCAACATAAAATCAAATTTCATTTTTATATTATATAATCCATGGAAAAGCCTTAATTTTCCCTAATATAAAACTTTCTGAAATAATTTTAAAAAAGCTTTATTTATTAAATTTTTAATAGAAATTTTTTTAGAAAATTTAAAATAGTATTATAAGATATAATATATAGATTGAAAAAAGTAATATTCCAACCTTCCTACTTATCTCTTCCTTCAAAATTCCGGAAAGAATAAATATTGTCATTATCAATAAAGAATAAGGAACATCTAAAAAAATTGTTTGAGGTAAAATAAGAAGCCCATTGTCACTGACAAGAGTTGAACCACCTAACACTACAGTCAAATTCAAAATATTTGCTCCCAATATATTCCCAATAGATATATTTTCTTCTCCTTTGGCAATTGCAACTACAGCTGTAACTAATTCTGGCAATGATGTTCCTACTGCCAGTAGTGTAAGACTAACTATTTGTTGAGGTACTTTAAATATCTGAGCAATTTTAACTCCACTATCTACTAACATATGTGCTCCAATAATTATAAACCAGGCACCTAATCCAAATTTTATTATATTTATGATTGTATCTTTTTTAGTTCCATTAGAATAGTTTTTAGTTTCTTCAAAGCCTGCATCGGTACTTTTTGCCTCTAGTACATTTATCAATATAAATAGTGCAAACATAAGTATGAGATAAAAACCCTCTTTAAATTGTACAACTCCATCGCTAGCAAATGCATAAAATATAAGCAAATATACTATCATTATTATTCCTTTTACAGTAAAAGACTTTTTCTTTATCTTTATAGGCTTTATACATGCACACAATCCAATAATGAATGCAATATTACAAATAGTTGAACCTATGGCATTTCCTACCGCCATATCCGAATGTCCTTCATTGCTTGCAACTGTAGACACAAAAAATTCTGGTAGTGTAGTAGCTATGCTCACAATAGTAGCCCCTATTATCATGGGAGATATTCCAGTTTTTTTAGCTATCCAAATTGCAGCATCTACAAAAAAATCTCCTCCTTTAACTATAGTTAAAAGCCCTATAAAAAAAACAACAAATACTAAAAAAGTATCCATCTAATCCACCAACCATTTCATAAATTATAATATATGTATATAATTAAATCTTTTGATATATTACTATAAACTAAAAACTCCCACTTAACATATATGATAAGTGAGAGTTTTATCATTCTATAACTAATTGTTATACATTGAATCAATAATTTTCTTTGTTTCTTCTATAGATATATCTCCACAAGTTGTATATATTGCATTTTTATATGCCCAAACTCCTTGAGTTTTTAAATTATTCTTCATAATATAATGATTTATATTGTTTTTTGTATAGACAACTACTTTTGTATTATCTTTTTCAATCAAAGCACTATCATTTATGTCTCCATTGTTTTCTTTATAAATATTCATGTAAATAAGTAGTTCTTTATCATCACAACTATAATTTAATGCAAGAATAGTTTTTTTAGGAAGATTGGTTTTTTCAGCATATTCAAAAATAAAATTATCAGGTATCCACAGAGGAATTTTAGGTTCAGGAACAATGTCTTTTAAAGCTTCATCTATACTATCATAAATATTACTTTCAGCAAGCCCATTTACATTTGTTTTGTTTTTTTCTTCACTCTTCTCTTCTCCTTCTATAGTTAAATAAAAAGCTTCACTACTCCATTCCGATATTATTTTAAAGATATTGTATCCATTTGCATTTGCAATAAAACCTGTTATTGTAAATATGAAAAACATACATGCTGCAATTTGACTAAAGGTTTTACCGGAAAATCTTGACTTCTTCTTTGATTTTTCCCACTGTTTGTATCTTTGATCGACATTCTTTCGCATTTCTAGTATTTTTTTATCCGAAACAGTTTCTATATCATCAATCATTGCTACAGTTTTTATACATTCATCAATTAAATCCGTATCTACATTTATAGCATCAATTTCAAGTGCTTTATAAGTAATACAATACATTCTATTTTTAATATTATCATCACTTTCTTCTGATGAAATAATTTTCAAAAATTCATCGTTTCCCATAAATAATCCCTCCATGTATACTAATATCTCTAAATATAAAATCTTACATATTTTTTCCTATATATTGATTAATTTCTTTTACTGCTATTTTCTTAATTTTCAATTTTAATCTATAAATTCTTGTATATATAGCAGAAACAGAAATATTATGTTTTTCAGCCATTTCTTTAACAGGCTTTTTTTCAACAAAATAATCCATATAAAATTGATACTCTTCTTCTTTTAACCGTTTTAAAACATCTATTTTTAGCTTATCCACGTCAATTTCATCATCAATAACTTTTTCTAATTCATCTAAAACAATTTTGGAAGAACAAATAATTTCATCTGGTACTGTGATTTCATACTTATTTTTAATGTAATATTTTCTAAAGGAATTGTTTATTAAGTTTTTAGCTGTTACATACAACCAACCTTTAATATTAGGATGCTTTCTCAACTTTTCTATTTGTTTTTTTGCCTCTAAAAATGTCTCCTGTGTACATTCTTCTACCATATCATTAAGGTTTTTATCTCCTTTAGTTAGATATACACAGAATTCATAAACATCCTTAAAATACTTATTACATATTTCATTATAAAAATCATCATGGCTCTGGACATTTTTATTCATAAGCTTTCCACTCCACATAAATAAATGTAAATTTTACTTTGTAAAATATTTCTATATCAATTTTATAATACCAAAAAATACATGTTAAAGCAATTTAACTTTCCTTTATTCTTAAAACTTTTATCAGGTTTTTTTACATATCAAGACAAAAAAGGCTTTATGTAAACCGAACACATAAGGCCTTTTTTTGTTCAATACTAAAATCCATAAATTCTATTTTAGATAATACTCTTTTTAAATCATACTGAAGTAAACTTTAACAAGATTATTGAAGAACATAATATTCCCAATTGGAATTTTTGGAATATGCTGTCTTTAACCTATCATTCGTATGTCCACTAAATTGTCGTGTAACAGTATCATTTTTAACAATCATTACAGTGTGGTATCTATGTCCATCACTGTTCTTCATCATTATAACACCACCTGCATTAGCATTTTCATAATCAGATTTCTTCCAATACTTTTTCGTACTCACCATATAATTTGTCAAACTTTCACAATTCACCCATGCTGTTGAACCAGCCTTCCAAGTGCTATCTGTAGGCAATCCTCCAGCTTTTAGTGATTGAGATACATAATTAGCGCAATCATTGTGGCAATACCAATTATAATTCGAATTATATTTTGAAGTATCCATTAATGCTTTACCATGAGGACATTGTTTGGTTGTATTAGATGTATACTTATTAGCATAATCTCTTGCCGCTATTCTGTCATAACCAGAATACAGATTAGGTAAAATTTCTTCGTTACAAATAATGACTGACTCGGAAATTTCAGTTTCTAAATATTCAAACCCTTCCTTTTCAAGTTCTTGTGAATTTTTAGGTAATATTTCTTCAGCAGGTATGAATTCATCTATATTCTCTGCAAACATTTTTAGGGTAGATATATCAATTTCTCCATCCTTTACACTTGCAGTTATTTTAAATATAAAATTTGTATCATCTGCTTGTCCAATATATTGCTCTAAATCTTTAATTTTATCAATAATGATTTTTGAAGCAACTTCTATTTGTCTATCGCTTAAATTGCTCTTATTAGCAGCTGAAACCATATTTATAGTATTATCATCCGATTCATATGAAAATGTATTCAAATTAACTCTTTCTAGCATACCTTTTACATATGGTAATTCTTCAACACATTTAGCTTTCAATACACTATTCATAGTCGCCTTTGCTATAAACTCAACATTACTACTTTCATCTACATCTACTTCATCAAATATAACTTTTACATCATTTATATCGTAGTATTCTGAATATCCTTCAACTAAAAAATCTTCGATATAATTTTTCAGAATTTCTTCGCAGTTGCTCTTTTCTAGACCATTACCAATTCCTTGTGAAAAACTTATATTTGTACATGAAATTAAAGTAAAAATCATAATTAATAATATGCTCCACATTTTTTTTACTTTCATAATATGATCTCCCCCATAAATTTTTTTATATTACCAATACCTTCTAATTATTTTAATCTTAAACTTTCATACTATCATACCCCCTATTTTTTCTATTACTTAGCTCATTGCATAATCCTCCAAGCTCTTTATTAACTATCCCCTTCATATATACTAATATCTTCAACCTTAAAATCTTACACTCATTTTTAAACCTTTTATCAAAGTTTTTTCTACATATTGAGACAAAAAAAGAGCTTTATATTTAGCTCTTATTTTGTCATGTTTTTAAAAATCCCTCAATTTATTTAATTCTATCTATACTTTTTTGAATGTTTGAAATATCATCTTCCATTTTGTTGTACTCTTCACAATATTCCTTCTCATCGTCACCATAAGGAACATCAGTAGGATAAGTTATAGATATTATACCTTGCTCATCTTCATATATTTTATCTATTAAACATATATCTTCATATTGCTTTTGTAGTTCTTCCCATTCTTCTTTTGTATTAGAAATATGCAGCGTAAATAATTCAATTTTTCTTCCATCATCTAAATCATTCTTGTGATAAAAATATAACTCATTATTTACCTCTTCTATATAGTATTTCCCTTCCCATGATTTAGGCAACTGAAGGCTAAAATTATATGTGTCATTCTCATATTGAATATAATCTTTAGAAGTTTCAATACTATTATCTCTTGAGGTACTAGATTTACATCCGGTAAAAGTAAACACCATTATAAAAATCATAAGCATTAATAAATATTTTTTCATTATAAGCAACTCCCTTCAATATGTTTTATTTTTTTGCAGTAACAGTGTTTGAAACTGCTATTTTAGTATCTGAACCATTGCTATCTTGAGCATAAAATTTCACTAAAGCCCTATACTGTTCTCCAACTTTCCCTTTATATGTGAATAAATAATTACTCATTGAAGAATCATATGCATATACATCTCTATCCAACGTGTCTACTGTACTCCATCTTCCATTTTCATATTTTTGAATTTTTATATATTCAAAACCAAGTTTTTTCATTTTTTTTGTAGCTGTTAATTCCGCATTTACTTGAATTTTTCCATTAGTTTCTGCTTTTATTTTCAAATTTGTTGAAACAAAATAGTCACTTGAAAGTGGCACCACTACATCAATATTGTCTGCTATAACTGTTTTAGGAATAGATAGTGAACTTATCATCCCAATCAATAATAAAGTTATAATTCTCCTCATTATAATTGCCATTTAAAATTTCTCCTTTCCTTATATATTTTTATGTATCACAATCCACGATATCCCTCCTTTTATTACTTATTCCCTTCATATATACTAATGTCTTTAAACTTGAAATCTTACACTTATTCTCAAAACTTTTACCAAAAAACTTTCGACATTTTGGGACAAAAAAAGCTTTATGCTTTTAATTTGCATAAAGCCAAGAAAATAAGTATGAGTCCTGAAATCCAGGAAAATTCCATCTTAGATTTAGAAACAATCTTTTCTCCTAGAAACAATCCTATCAAAATAATTGCCATATTGAATATAAAAGATAGAACTAATACTTGTATATAATTTATATTTCCCAAGGCACTTCCAAACCCTATTCCTAGAGCATCTAATGACAATGCCATTCCTAAATAAAATGCCTCTTTTAAATCTATATCTCCAGATTGATTCATATCAGCTTTTGTACAATCCACAACTACATCAATAATTATTTTCACATTTGAAAACTTTATTTCAAATTTCTTTTTCGATTCCTTGCTCTTGTTAGCAAAAAAATTTATAAGACCTTCTACTAAAAAATATATCCCTATAAATAATAAAATTAAAAAACTAATAATAGTTGGCAATTGACCAGGAAGAAATTTTTTAGCTACATCCCCCAAAAACATAGCTATAGCTAATATTCCTGTACAAATAATATTTATCATAAAAAGAGATTTTATAGGTATTTTTATTTTTTTCATTCCATAAGCAATTCCTATTGCCAATGAATCTATACAAATAGCTACAACTATAAACAACGATTCTAGCATATAAACACATCCTTTTTAAATTCCATATAGATATATATATAATATTCATTGTGTTAAAAAAAGACACAAAAAAACCCTATCTTTCAGATAGGGTCATATATTAACTATTGCCTCCAGAACAATTTTAGATTTCCCGCCCACTTTCACAATGTATTTATTATTTATATTTTTAATGCTACAATAAATAGCACTTGGTCTATTCATAGTTTCACCTTGCATAGATATTATTTCATCTTTTTTTAGCAATCTATTTTTCTTTAAATAATATATAAGTGCTCCATTAGATGTTCCTGTAGCTGCTTCTTCATTTATTCCTACAGCAGGTGCAAAATTTCTAGTATAAACTACATCCGAATCATCTTTTGGAAGATAAAAGGCATGAACCCCTATTACACTTAATTTTTTTGAAACCTTTTCTAGTTTCTCAAAATCAACGGAAAGATTATAAAGAATATCTTTATCTTTTATTGGAAGTATTATATCTGGTAGTCCTGTAGATATTATTTCTGGGTATATAAATTCCGTTCCTATCCCTAAATCTTCTTCTCCTATCCTGAAAGATTCAAGAATTGGTTTTATGTTTTCAATTCTACCCAAAGATTTAGGTTCACCTTGTTCCATAAATACTTTATCTACTTGACAATTTTTGTAATAAATCTCCACTGAAAGTTTACCTGCTTTAGTTTCCTGATATAACTTTCTTATTCCGCTATCTATAGGTATTATATATTGTTTTTGAGCTAACAGATAAAATGAAGCTATTGTTGCATGTCCACAAAGATCCACTTCGCATCTTGGAGTGAAAAATCTGACCTTAAAATTGTCCTTGTCCAACTCTTCAATAAAAGCGGTTTCAGAAAGATTCATTTCTCTTGCAATATTTTGCATATCAATATCAGTTAAATTTTTAGCATCAGGAACCACTCCTGCAGGGTTACCCCCAAAAAGGTTTTCAGTAAAAGCATCTACTTGGTATATATTAAGTTCCATCTTCCACCTCTGTTTTTATCTAAAACAAAAATGTTTCACGTGAAACATTTTTGTTAAACATTATTTGTTCATTATAGTTTCCAAAATTCTCTCCAAGTCCTCATCGCCATAATACTCTATTTCAATTTTCCCCTTATTTTTACCTTCGGCAATTTGAACTTTCGTCCCTAAATATGTCATGAGTTCTTCTTCTAAATTTAAAATTATAGGATCTCTATATATTTCTTCCTTTTCATTTTTAGCATGCTTTTTATTATTCTTTGTATTTTTAGCTAATTCTTCTGTATCTCTAACATTGAGCTTTTTATTTATTATTTCATTTGCAATCTTTGATCTCTCATTTTCATCTTCTATAGACAAAAGTGCTCTGCCATGTCCACTAGAAAGACTCCCTTCCTCTATATAATATAAAGTTTTTTTATCTAAATTTAACAATCTTATAGAATTTGCAATATATGATCTACTCTTTCCAACTATTTGGGATACTTCTTCTTGTGTTAAATTGTAATTATCCATCAATTCTCTAAAAGCTTTTGCTTCTTCTATGGAATTTAAATCTTCTCTTTGAATATTTTCTATCAAAGCCATTTTTATAGATTCAAATTCTTCTACATTTTTTACTAAACATGGAACTTCTTCTAATCCAGCTAATTTAGATGCTCTCCATCTTCTCTCTCCCGCTATAATTTCATAATTCTTCCCAACTTTTCTAACTATAATAGGTTGTATGACACCATAAGTTTTTATGGAATCAGACAATTCTTTTAAGGATTTTTCATCAAATTCTTTTCTAGGTTGATTTTTGTTAGCTTTTATTTGAGAGATCTCAATATTTAATATATTGTCTTTTTCTTCATCAAAATTGATAAAATCTTCTATAGGTTCATCTGGTATTAGTGCAGATAATCCCTTTCCAAGTCCTTTTTTCTTAACCACCATTTAAAATTCCTCCTCAGACCACTCTAAAAACTCCTCTGCCAATTCTTCATAGGCTTCAGCTCCTTTTGATTTTGGATCATAATCCATAACTGAAAGTCCATGACTTGGAGCTTCTGCCAGTCTTACATTTCTAGGAATTATAGTTCCATATACTTTTCCTTTAAAATACCTTTTTACTTCATCTACTACCTGAATAGATAAGTTTGTCCTTCCATCAAACATACTTAAAACAACACCCTCAACTTCTAAATCTTTGTTTAAACTTTTCTTAACTAATTTTATTGTATCCATTAATTGACTTACTCCTTCAAGTGCATAGTACTCACACTGAATAGGTATTAAAACACTATCCGAAGCTGTAAGAGCATTGATACTAAGTATTCCTAAAGAAGGTGGACAATCAACAAAAATATAATCATATTTGTCTTTTATGTTTTCTAATGCATTTTTCAATCTAGTTTCTCTATTATTAAGTCCTATAAGCTCTACTTCAGCTCCTGCCAACTCCACATTTGATGGAACTAAAAATACATTTGTAGAACTAGTTTCCACCAATATATCTGCAATAGATAATTCATTTATAAGTATATCATATATTGAAGAATTTAGTTGCCTTTTATCTACCCCTAATCCACTAGTAGTATTTCCTTGAGGATCTATATCCACTATTAAAACTCTTTTACCTTTTTTGCCTAAGGCAGCACTTAAATTTACAACTGTTGTAGTTTTTCCCACACCACCTTTTTGATTAAATACTGAAATTACTTTAGTCATTTTTCTCACTCCCAAATACTTTTTATATTTCTATTATACATTAAATAAATAATATAGTAGAACAAAAAAATAGTAGGTAATATTACCTACTAAAAATATGAAGTGAGAAAATGACTATCTTTTTGGAATTTTAACAACTACTTCTACATACTCTCCCATATCTTTCTCTGCATATTTTGCTTCAACACCACTATCTAATATAGCATTGTAAGCATTCTTCAATGTATTTAAATAAATTTTAAAATTTATATGTCCTTTTATATTTTGACTAACTTCAGGCTCATCCTTTTTTATTAAATCATCTAAAATATCATCTATCAGTTTTTCCGTCTTCTTGACTGTAAAATCATTATTTATAATCTTTTCTAATGTTTTTCTTTTCATTTCATCATCTGGAAGCTTCAGAAGAGCTCTAGCATGCCTTTCTGACAATTTATTTTCTATCAAAGTCTTTTTCACATCTTCAGGCAATTTCAATATTCTCAATTTATTTGCAATAGTAGATTGGCTTTTCCCAAGTTTTTCTGCCAATTCTTGTTGTGTAAATCCATGATCATTTATCAAATTGTAATATCCCTCAGCTTCTTCTATATAGCTCAAATTTTCCCTTTGTAGATTTTCTATTAAAGCAATCATGGCTGAGTCTTTATCTTTATAATCTACTATAATTGCAGGTATTTCATCTAACTCAGCTATTTCAGAAGCTCTAAGCCTTCTTTCCCCCGCTATAAGTTCATAACTTTCATTGCACAATTTTCTAACACTTATTGGTTGTATGAGACCGTATGTTTTTATAGATTGACTTAGTTCTTCTAACGCTCGTCTATTAAAATCTTTTCTTGGTTGATAAGGATTAGGCTTTATAGATTTTATAGGTATATATTTAATTTCTGTTTGTATGTCTTTCATCTTTCATCCCTCTCCTCTTGGACTTTGACTTACTATTAATATTCTATAGAATTTTAAATCTTCCTTCTTATTTTTCAATAAATCGTTCAACATTATTATGTAGATTACAACGGATTTTTCTTAGGCTTACCAGCTTGTCTAGGGTATTTTGTCGGAGTTTTGCTTATCTTTTCTATAATTATCAAACTATGTGTTATATTGCTATTTGGAATTTCAACTAATACTTTATCTTTTACTTCTCCTCCTAATATCTTTAAAGCTTTTTTTGAACTTTCTATCTCCTCTTCTACATCTTTTCCTTTCATAGATACAAAAAAACCTCCTACTTTCACAAAAGGCAAACAATATTCACATAAAATATTTAGTGGTGCTACAGCTCTTGAAATAGCTACATCAAAAACTTCTCTATATATTTTATTTTTGCCAAAATCTTCAGCTCTTCCGTGAATAGTTCCTATGTTTTTAAGTTCTAATTTGTCTATGACTTCATTTAAAAACATAATTCTTTTATTTAAACTATCAAGCAATACCATGTCCACATTTTTTTTAACTATTTTTATTGGGATACCAGGAAATCCTCCACCAGTACCTATATCAATTACTTTTACATTTCTCTCAAATAATTTCGTCTTTAGAGGAGTTAAGCTATCTAAAAAATGCTTTATATCTATTTCTTCATCATCTTCTATGGCCGTTATATTTATCTTTTGATTCCAATCTAAAAGCAATTCTTTATAAAGTATAAACTTATTTATATTTTCTTTATTTATATCTATATTCAGTTCTTTTGATCCTTCAATTAATGTTTTTACATTAGTCATTTTTGCCACTCCTAATTCTTCTTTTTTGTTCAAGATAAATTAAAAGTACATTTATATCTGCTGGTGAAACCCCAGATATTCTAGAAGCCTGACCTACAGAATCTGGTCTTATATCATTTAACTTTTGTTTGGCTTCATTACTTAATCCTTTTACATCAACATAATCTATATCTTCAGGTAATTTCTTTTCTTCAAGCTTTTTAAACTGATCTATTTGAGCCATTTGCTTTTTTATATAGCCTTCGTACTTTATTTGAATCTCTACTTGAATTCGTATCTCTCTTGGCAATTCTACTCTTTCTTCATCTAATTTACTTATAGTTTCATATCCTAATTCAGGTCTTTTTATTAAATCATATAAACTAATAGGAGTCTTTAATTCTGCACTACCCAAATTTGCTAAAATATTATTTACTGTAACTATAGGAGTTACTTTAGTTTTTTTCAGCCTATTCAATTCTTTTTCTATCATTTCTCTTTTATATAATACTTTTTTGTATCTATCCTCACTAGCTAATCCTACTTTATATCCTTTTTCAGTCAATCTCAAATCTGCATTGTCTTGCCTAAGTATAAGTCTATATTCAGCTCTTGAAGTCATCATTCTATAGGGTTCATTGGTCCCTTTTGTCACTAAATCATCTATTAAAACTCCTATATAGGCTTCTGATCTATCTAACGTAAATGGTTCTTTCCCTTTTATATTTTGTACTGCATTTATTCCAGCTATAAGTCCTTGAGCTGCTGCTTCTTCATAACCTGAAGAACCATTTATTTGTCCTGCAAAAAATAAATTTGATATATTTTTGTACTCTAATGTACTTTTAAGTATGGTTGGATCTATACAATCATATTCAATAGCATAAGCATCCCTCATAAATTGTACATTTTCAAGACCTATCACAGTTCTATACATTTCCTTTTGTACTTCTTCAGGAAGTGCACTGCTCATCCCTTGAACATACATTTCTTTTGTATCTAATCCCTCTGGTTCTATAAATATCTGATGTTTTTCTTTATCACTAAATCTTACAACTTTATCTTCTATAGATGGACAATATCTAGGTCCAACACCTTCAATTACTCCTGCATACATAGGAGATCTATCTAAATTTTTTCTTATTATTTCATGAGTCTCTGCCGTTGTATAAGTTAAATAGCAAGGTACTTGCTCTATATCAAATTTTTTATCTATATTTAAAAATGAAAAAGGTATTATTTCTTCATCTCCCGGTTGAACTTCCATGACGTCAAAATTTATACTATCTCTATGAACTCTTGCTGGAGTACCGGTTTTGAATCTTCTAAGCTTTATCCCTATTTTTTTCAAGGCCTCTGACAATATATTTGAGGGAAACAAACCATTTGGTCCACCCTCAAAATTTACTTCCCCCATATATATTCTTCCTCTTAAATATGTTCCCGTACAAAGGATTACAGCCTTTCCATTATAAATAGCTCCTGTTCTAGTTTCTACACCCTTTACTACATTGTCTTCTACAATTATCTCTACTACTTCTCCTTGTTGCAATGTCAAATTTTTCTCATCTTCAAGAACTCGTTTCATTTCTCTATGATATTTATTTTTATCAGCTTGAACCCTCAAAGAATGTACTGCCGGTCCTTTTGAGGTATTGAGCATCCTGCTTTGTATAAATGATTTATCTATATTAATTGCCATTTCTCCACCCAATGCATCTATTTCTCTGACTAAATGGCCTTTTCCTGTTCCGCCAATATTGGGATTGCAAGGCATAAGAGCAATGGAATCCAAACTCATAGTTAGCATCAATGTTTTCATACCCATTCGTGCACTTGCTAGTGCTGCTTCACATCCTGCATGTCCTGCTCCTATGACAATGACATCATAGTCTCCTCCTACGTATTTTTTAAGCTCCTCCATCTTTCAAAAAATTCCTCCCATCTCAACTATTTACCTATACAAAACTCCGAAAAAATCTTATCCAATATATCTTCTGAAACTGTTTCTCCTGATATTTCTCCTAAGTAATTCCAACAATTCTTCACATCTACTTCTATACAATCAAGGGGAACATTCATCTCAATCCCAGATATTACATCTATTATATTCTTTCTCGCTCTATTTAACATATCTGTATGTCTCATATTAGTCACAATAGCTTCTCCAGATAATTCTACTTCTCCACTATAAAACATATCTACAATAGTTTTTTCTAATTCTTCAATTCCTTCACCATTAGCTATAGATGTAGAAATTATTTTTTTATCTGGAATATAGTTAGATAGCTCCTCCACATCATATTCATTAGGCAAATCAGTTTTATTTAAAAGTACAATTGATCTTTTTTCTTTAACTATATTTATAATATCTTCATCTTCCTTAGTCAAACTTCTTGAAGCATCAAATACCGCTATTATAAGATCGGCTTTTTCTACTACATTTTTAGCCCTATCAACCCCTAATTTTTCAACCAAGTCTTCTGTATCCCTAATTCCAGCCGTATCAATAATTTTCAAAGGTATTCCTTCTATATTCACATATTCTTCAATTATATCCCTTGTAGTACCAGGTATATCTGTCACTATAGCTCTGTTTTCTCTAAGTATTGCATTAAGAAGAGACGATTTCCCAACATTAGGTTTTCCAAGTATTACAGTATTTAAACCTTCCCTAAGAATTTTACCTCTTTCAGCTGTACTTAAAAGTTTATCTATTTCTTCTAACACCTTTTGAGAATCTTTAAGCAATTCATCATATGTTACTTCTTCAACATCTTCTTCTGGAAAATCAATAGAGACCTCAATATGAGCCAACATATTAAGCAATATATTTCTTATTTCATTTACTTTAATTGAAAGACTACCTTCAAGTTGATTTAAAGAAACACTATAGCTTTTATCAGTTTTAGCTTTTATTAAATCTATTACAGCCTCTGCTTGAGATAAATCTAATCTACCATTCAAAAAAGCCCTCTTTGTAAATTCTCCAGGTTCAGCTAATCTAGCACCATTCTTAAGCAAAATTTCTAATATCTTTTTTACAGCAATTACTCCACCATGACAATATATTTCAACAATATCTTCCCTTGTATAAGTCTGAGGTTTTTTCATATAAACTATCAAAACTTCATCTACAACAGTTTCATCTTCTGGATCATATATTTGGCCATAAGTAAGTCTTCTATTTACTGCTTCTTTGAGATTTTCTATGGTTTTTCCTTTAAAAACACTACTTGCTATACTTAATGATTCTTTTCCACTCATTCTAACTATGCCAATTCCCGCTTCTCCCATAGCTGTTGAAATAGCAGCAATAGTATCCAATTTATTTCACCTGCCTCTAATATAATAGAAACCCAGTATAATACTGGGTTTAGTTAGATTCTATTACGACTCTTCTATAAGGTTCTTCACCTTCACTGTGAGTTGTTACACCTTCAACATTTTGAAGTGCCGAATGAATAATTCTTCTCTCATAAGGATTCATAGGTTCAAGTCTCACAGGTCTTTTGCTGTATTTAGCTTTGTCAGCCATTTTATGAGCAAGTCTAATCAATGTTTCTTCTCTTTTCTTTCTATAACCTTTAGTATCTACCAATACCTTAATATAATTCTCTCTATCTTTATTGATTATTAAACTCAATAAATATTGAACTGCATCCAAGGTATTTCCTCTCCTACCTATTAGAATACCCATATCTGTAGAACTTATATCATCTATATCAACATATAATGTAGAATTCTTTCTCTTAACACTACTTCTTGCACTAATTCCCATACTATTCATAAGCATATCTATAAAGTTTTCTGCAATTTCTACAGGATCGCTTACAACAGTAACTTTTACTTTGGCATCCTTAGCTCCAATAAGTCCAAACAAACCTTTACTTGGTTCTTCGACAATCTCAGTATATACATCTTCCCTATCAACACCTAACTCTCTCACAGCTTCTTCAATAGCATCTTCTATCGTTTTAGATACTTTAACAACAGACCTCATGTCAGTTTTATTCCTCCTTAATCTTACCCAAAGACCTATTAGAAATTATTTGTTGTACTATTTGGAATATGTTGCTTACCACCCAATACAAAGCTAAACCAGCTGGAAAAGATCTAGCTGCCCACCATATCATAAATGGAAGAATAATATTCATAGTTTTCTGAGTAGCTTGAGCCTGAGGATCAATATTTTGACCAGTATTCATAGTTAAACTTGATATATAAGTTGTCAATGCGGCTATCAATGGCAACCCCCATAAATATGGATCAGGTTGTTCTAAATCAGTAATCCATAAAAATGTCTTGCTTAAAGCTGCATAAACTTCTTTACTCTTAAATACATAAGTTACAGGATCTCTTAGTGCATTAAAAAATCCCAATATTATTGGCAATTGAATTATCAGTATTAGACAACCAGAAAATGGATTTACTTTGTTTTCTTTATACACCTGCATAGTTTTTGCTTGCATGGTCTGTGGGTCATTTTTATATTTATCTTGCATTTCTTTCAATTTCGGTTGAATATCTTGCATTTTTTTCATGGACTTTGTTTGACTAAGTCCAATAGGAAGTAATATAAACTTAAATATAATAGTAGTTAGTATTATGGCAACAGCATAAAAAGAAATGTACTTAGGTTCAGCACCAGCTTTGGAAACTAAATCATATACAAGTTTCAAAAGTGCACCTAAAGGTTTTGCAAAAAATTTTGACATTCATTAACCCCCTATCACTTTACCGGATCATATCCTCCAGGATTAAACGGATTGCATCTTAATATTCTTTTAAAACCCATAAATCCGCCTTTAAAAAAACCATATTTTTCAATAGCTTCAATAGTATAATCTGAACAAGTTGGATAAAATCGACAACTTCTATATGGAATAAGATATCTTGAAATAGTTTTTTGATAAATCTTTATTAGCATTATCGCCAATTTCTTCACTTTTTTCACCTATTCCTTCAACAAATGAGCAATCTTTAAAAGATGAAGCATTGCACTTTCAATTTCATCATAACTAGACTCTTTAGCCATATTTTTTGGTAAATATATCAAATCATAACCTGTCTTTATTTTATAATAGTTCAATCTATAAACTTCTCTCATTCTTCTTTTCACTCTATTTCTCTCTACACTATTTCCAATTTTCTTCGTCACAGAAAAACCAATCCTATTGTATTCCAATCCATTTTTGCAAATGTAGAGAACCATTAACCGATTTCCATAACTTTTTCCCTTGCTATAAACTCTTTTAAATTGAATATTAGTTCTTAATTTGTACTTCTTATCCATTGCAATGCTCCTTAAATCAGTTTAAATGCCACATGTAAATAAAAGGCCACCTATCTGCGGCCTTATGCTGTCAATCTTTTTCTGCCTCTTCTTCTTCTTCTTCTTATAACTTCTCTACCTTGTTTAGTGCTCATTCTTTTCCTAAAACCATGTTCTTTACTTCTTTGTCTCTTTTTTGGTTGATAAGTCATTTTCATAATCTACACCCCTCCTTCATCTATCTAAATAGAAATATGTGAAAGTCAAGTGTTTTCTCTATATAGAAAACGTAAATACTACTATTGATTATAGTTGTAGCTACAATTAATGTCAAGAATTTTAGTTCATATAATAAATAACAAAATAAAAATTAACAACTTGTTTTTATTGTGGATAACTTTATATTTTTCATTGATACTTATCCACTTTTTTGATATCATTAAAAGAGGATGTGAATTAAATAAATTTTTATTAACTTTTCCACACTTATTCACAATTTGTGGATAATATGTGGATAATTCATATCTTTTATAAGTTTGAATCTCTTAAAACATGCTATTTTCAAAATCTTTATCCACATATTTTTATTTCAACACCATGTGGATAAATAAGAAATATATACTATTCATTTATTATTCACATTTTATCAATAGCTTATCCACAAAAATTTTTTTTATGATTCTTTGTAAAAAATAATTTCAAACACATACTATCTGTGGATAATTTTGTTGATAATTTTTTTATTTCTTTTTATTTTAGTTATAAACATTTTATAATTGGCAATAATTTCTTAATAAATAGGAGGTTTGAAATGAATTCTAATTTAGAGAGTATTTGGAATGCTACTTTAAAAATAATAAAAGTAGAACTTACAGAAGTTAGTTTTAATACTTGGCTTAAATCAACTGAACCTGTCTCTATTTCAGAAGACAATATCGTTCTAGCTGCTCCAAACGAATTTACAAAAAGTATATTAGAAGGAAGGTATTTAAATCTCATAAAAAATGCAATAAAACAAGTAACAAACGAAGACTATAATATACAATTTATCATTCCAGGAGAAGAAATATCTACAAATATAGGACAAACTTCTGTTATAGAAAATAATGATAACTCCAACAGAGGACAACTAAATCCTAAATATACCTTTGACACTTTTGTTATCGGCAATAGCAACAGATTTGCCCATGCAGCTAGTTTAGCAGTAGCTGAAGCTCCTGCCCAAGCATACAATCCATTATTTATATATGGAGGCGTAGGTCTTGGAAAAACCCATTTAATGCATGCCATTGGACATTATATATTAAATCAAGATCCCCAATCCAAAGTCGTATATGTATCTAGCGAAAAATTTACCAATGAACTTATAAACTCAATTAGAGATGATAGAAATGATGAATTTAGAAACAGATATAGAAATGTAGATGTGCTTTTAATCGATGATATTCAATTTATAGCTGGAAAAGAGAGAACTCAAGAAGAATTTTTCCATACATTTAATGCTCTCCATGAAGCAAATAAACAAATAATAATATCTAGTGATAGACCTCCAAAAGAAATACCTACATTAGAAGATAGACTGAGATCACGTTTTGAATGGGGACTTATAGCAGATATACAACCACCGGATTTAGAAACTAGAATAGCAATTTTAAAGAAAAAAGCAAAAGTAGAAAATATAAATGTTGAAAATGATGTAATGCTATACATAGCTACAAAAATTCAATCAAATATAAGAGAACTTGAAGGAGCACTTATAAGAATTGTCGCATATTCTTCCTTGACTAACAAAGAAGTAACAGTAGAACTAGCAGAAGAAGCACTAAAAGACATTATTTCAAGTTCCAAACCCAGAGAAATAACTGTAGATTTAATAAAAGAAACAGTTTCTAAAGAATTCAATATAAAAATAGAAGACTTCAATTCCAAAAAAAGAACTAGATCTATTGCACATCCTAGACAAGTAGCCATGTATTTGTGTAGAGAACTCACAGACTTATCACTTCCAAAAATAGGGGACGAATTTGGGGGAAGAGATCATACTACTGTTATTCATGCTTGTGACAAAATATCAACTGATATGGAAGATGATCCAAACTTCAAAAGAAAAGTAGAAAGTGTAATAAGTCAAATAAAGGGAGAATAATCAACAATAAAATGTAGATAAGCTGTTAATAGAATGTGTATATTTATTGTTTTTTAATTAGTTTTTTTACTGTGGATAAATCTTATCTAAATAAAAAACTTATCAACATGTTATTAAATCATTTAAATTTGTAAATTATAAGTTTTAAACACACTTATCCACATATAAACAGCCCCTACTACTATTACTAATGTATTTTAATCATTCTATCTCTATGTAAACATCTAAAAAAGGAGGAATTTTCAATTGAGAATACAAATAGAACAAAACAAATTAGTTAAATATGTAAATATAGTTCAAAAAGGTATTTCTAGTAAAACAACTTTACCAATATTAGATGGAATTTTATTGGAAGCAAATGATGGAAAGCTTAAACTTACAGGTACGGATTTAGAAATAGGAATAGAATCTTATATAGATGCAAATATCTATGAAGAAGGTTCTATAGTTATAAATTCTAGATTATTTGGAGATATAGTAAGAAAGCTGCCAAGTGATTTAATAGAAATAAGTACGGATGAAAATAAGATGAATATAAGTTGTAGAAGTTCAGAATTTAATTTAATAGGAAACTCATCTGTAGAATATCCTGAATTGCCTACATTAATAGACCAATTAACAATAAACGTACCTAAAGATTTGTTAAAAAATACTATAAGACAAACAGTTTTTGCTACAACTCAAGATGAGACAAGACCAATTCTTACAGGTGTATTATTTGAAGTAAATGGCAATGATGCATCTTTTGTAGCTCTTGATGGATATAGATTAGCTTTAAAAAATATTAAAGTAAATTCAAATGAAAATATGAAAGTAGTAGTTCCAGGAAGAACTTTAAATGAGTTAAACAAAATACTTGAAGATGAAGAAGATGATGTAAAAATTATTTTAACTCCTGGACATATAGTTTTTAACTTAGGTGACACTGTGGTATTTTCAAGATTGTTGGAAGGTCAATTTTTAAATTATAAGGACATTATAAGGAAAGAACATAAAACTAAAGTTAAAGTAAATAGAAAAGAACTTCAAGATAGTTTGGAAAGAGCTTCGCTTTTAGCTAAAGAAGAAAAAGCTAATCTTGTAAAGTTAAATGTAATCGAAGATAAAATTATAATAAAATCTAATTCTGAAATAGGAAATGTAAATGAACAATTGCCAGTGGAGATAAACGGAGAAGATGTAAAAATTGCCTTTAATTCAAAATATATAATAGATGGAATAAAAGCCATAGATGTGGAAGAAGTAGAAATGTCTTTTATGGGAAGTTTAAATCCTTGTATAATAAAACCGCTAGGAGAAGAAAACTATACTTATTTGGTATTGCCAGTAAGACTTGCCAAGGATGACTATTAGAAAGAAGAGGTATAAAATATGAAAAAAATTAAAATTGATACTGAATATATAAAACTTGATCAATTTTTAAAATATATAGGTGTAGTGCAAACAGGAGGCCAAGGAAAGATATTGATAGAAGAGAAAAAAGTTGAAATAAATGGAGAAGTGGTTACGGAAAGAGGAAAAAAAATAAGAAGGGGAGATAAAATAAAAATAAAAGATGTAGATGATTTTGTTGTGATATAATATTATGGGCCTTGCTTAAGGAGTGTTATAATTGTATGTAGAGGGTATTAGTCTTATAAATTTTAGAAATTATATGAAAGTAGATGTAGATTTTAACAGCAGAGTCAATATATTTTTAGGGAAAAATGCACAGGGAAAGACAAATTTATTGGAATCTATATATATTTGTTCTTTCGGAAAATCTTTTCGTACCAATAGAGACAAAGATATGAT
Organism: Sporanaerobacter acetigenes DSM 13106; assembly: GCF_900130025.1. Classification (NCBI taxonomy): domain Bacteria; kingdom Bacillati; phylum Bacillota; class Tissierellia; order Tissierellales; family Sporanaerobacteraceae; genus Sporanaerobacter; species Sporanaerobacter acetigenes. The sequence goes on from NZ_FQXR01000015.1 coordinate 52,061, forward strand.
AAATTTTAAAAAAGATAAATGCTATGTAGGAGCTAAAATAATAGGAAAAGATGTAGATAAATTTATAGAAATAAAAATGGAAACAGATAAACCTAAAAGGATAAGAATAAATAAAATAGAACTTGAAAAAAACAGAGAACTTTTCAGTGGATTGAATGTAGTTATATTTTCTCCTGAAGACTTGAAAATAATAAAAGATGGCCCTTATGAGAGAAGAAATTTTTTAGATAGAGAAATATCACAATTAAAACCTGTATATAAATACAATTTAAATAGATACAATAAAATTCTTCTCCAAAGAAATAATCTTCTTAAAAACACTAAAAATATTGAAGAAAATAGGCAATTGATAGAAATATTTGATTTCCAATTGGCCAAGATAGGTACAGATATTTTAATGGAAAAGATAAAATTCACAGAAAAGTTATCTATTATAGCTAATAGAATTCATGAAAGTATAACCAATGGAGAAGAACAATTGTTCTTAAAATATATATCCAATGTAGATATATCTTCTAAAAATAAAAAATTGATTGAAAAGAGTTTTAAGGAAAAACTAAAAAAAGATTTAAAAAGTGATGTGTTTAGAGGAAACACAGAAACGGGACCTCATAGAGATGATATAGAAATATATATAAATGATATAGATTCTAAAATATTTGCTTCTCAAGGACAACAAAGAACAGCTATATTATCTATGAAATTGGCAGAGATAGATCTTATACAAGAAGAAAAAGGAGATTCTCCAGTATTGTTATTAGATGATGTACTTTCGGAGCTTGATAGCAATAGAAGAAAATATTTGTTAGATACTTTTAAAGAATTGCAAATTATAATCACTTCTACTGATACTATTGACTTAAAGGAATTTGAAGGACTCGATAAAAGAATATTTTATATAGAAAATGGAAAAGTAATTTAAAAAAAGGAGCTAGATACGATGTTTCTTCATATAGGGAAAAATTTAACTATACCTGTTAAAGAAATTGTTGCAATAATAGATAGCAAATCTGTTTTAGAATCAGAAGATACTAAAATATATATTGAAAACATAAGGAAAAAAGGATATTTATATAAAACTGATGATAAAGAAGTAAAAACCTATATTTTAATTCATAGAGAAGAAAAAGATATAATTTATACATCAAGTATATCTTCATCCACTCTATTTAAAAGAAATAACAATAATATGAATTTTAAAACACAGATTGGGGGTACAAATTGATGGCCAAAGAAAACAACGGAAGAAAATATACAGCAGACCAGATTCAAGTACTTACAGGATTAGAACCAGTAAGACTTAGGCCAGGAATGTATATAGGAAGTACCGGTCCTAAAGGTCTTCATCATTTGGTTTATGAAGTAGTAGATAATAGTATAGATGAGGCGTTGGCTGGTGTATGTGATACTATTCTAGTTTCCATAAATGAAGATCTTTCTGTAACTGTAGAAGATAATGGAAGTGGTATTCCTGTTGAAACTCATCCGCAAACTGGAAAATCTACCGTAGAAACAGTTCTCACCATACTTCATGCTGGAGGAAAGTTCAACAATGGAGCTTATAAAGTATCTGGAGGACTTCATGGTGTAGGTATATCTGTAGTAAATGCTCTTTCTGAATGGCTTGAAGTAAGAGTTAAAAGAAATGGGAAAATATATAGACAAAGATTTTCAAGAGGAATAGCTACTACTGAACTAGAAATCATAGGAGAAGTAGACGAAGATGAAACTGGAACTACTATTTCTTTTAAACCAGATGATGAAATATTTGATGAAGTTAATTTTAGTTTTGATACTCTAGAATTTAGACTTAGAGAAATGGCTTTTTTAAATAAGGGTATAAAAATTCAATTAGAAGATAAAAGAGATAATAAAAAAAGAGTATTTCACTATGAAGGTGGAATAAAAGCCTTTGTAGAGTATGTAAATAGAAATAAAACTCCTATTCATGAAAATATAATTTATTTTGAAGGTGAAAGAGATTCTTGTACCGTAGAGTTAGCTATGCAATATACAGATAGCTATTCAGAAAACACATTTACTTTTGCCAACAATATAAATACTCAAGAAGGTGGAACTCACTTAAGTGGTTTTAAGTCTGCTCTTACAAGAGCCATAAATGACTATGGAAGAAAGTATGGATTTTTAAAAGAAAAAGATGAAAATCTTCAAGGTGAAGATGCAAGAGAAGGACTTTCAGCTGTTCTTTCAGTAAAACTTATGAATCCACAATTTGAAGGTCAAACCAAAACTAAGCTTGGAAATAGTGAAATAAGAGGGATAGTAGATGGTTTGGTTTCTGAGAATCTAGAAAGATTTTTAGAAGAAAATCCAAAAGATGCGAAAATAATCATAGAAAAAGCCCTTAAAGCATCTCATGCGAGAGAAGCTGCAAGAAAGGCTAGGGAATTAACTAGAAAGAGAAGTATATTAGATAATACAACTCTTCCTGGAAAATTGGCAGATTGTCAAGAAAATGATATAAATAAAACTGAAATTTTTATAGTCGAAGGGGATTCGGCTGGAGGAAGTGCTAAGCAAGGAAGAGATAAAAAATACCAAGCCATACTTCCACTTAAAGGTAAAATAATGAATGTTGAAAAGGCTAGACTTGACAGAATACTTGGTTTTGAAGAAATAAAAGCTATGATCACTGCTTTTGGATGTGGAATTGGAAGTGAATTCAATATTGAAAAGTTAAGATACGGGAAAATAATTATCATGACAGATGCGGATGTAGATGGTGCTCATATCAGAACATTGCTGCTTACATTTTTCTTCAGATATATGAGACCACTTCTTGAAGAAGGACATATTTATATTGCACAACCACCACTATACAAAGTAAATAAGGGAAAACAAATATATTATGCTTATAGTGATAATCAATTAGATAATATAATGAATGAAATAGGAAGAGATAAAAAATATCCTGTTCAGAGATATAAGGGTCTTGGTGAAATGAATCCAGAACAACTTTGGGAAACTACTATGGATCCGGAGACTAGGACCATACTTAAAGTAAATTTAGAGGATGCTATAGCAGCAGATGAAATTTTCACAATGCTTATGGGAGATAAAGTAAAACCTAGAAGAGAATTTATACAAACTAATGCAAAATATGTAAAGAATTTAGACATATAGTAGTTAAAAAAATTATTTGTTTACTGGATTTTAAGGAGGTTTATGATGGACAAGGAAGAAAGTAAGATTATATCAGTAGATATTGAAGAAGAAATGAAAAAGTCCTATTTAGACTATGCAATGAGTGTTATAGTCAGTAGGGCACTTCCTGACGTTAGAGATGGACTTAAGCCTGTTCATAGAAGAATACTTTATGCTATGAATGAACTTGGGCTTTCTCCAGATAAGCAGTATAGAAAATCTGCCAGAGTTGTCGGTGATGTTTTAGGTAAGTATCATCCACATTCAGATACATCAGTATATGATGCTATGGTGAGACTTGCCCAAGATTTTAATATAAGATACACTCTTGTGGATGGTCATGGAAACTTTGGTTCTGTAGATGGCGACAGTGCTGCTGCTATGCGTTATACGGAAGTAAAAATGACAAAACTTGCTGTAGAAATGCTTAGAGATATAAACAAAGAAACAGTAGATTATAGACCAAATTTTGATGAATCTTTAAAAGAACCTGTAGTACTTCCAAGTAGATTTCCAAATTTATTGGTCAATGGTTCTTCTGGTATTGCTGTTGGTATGGCTACAAATATTCCTCCTCACAATTTAAGAGAAGTGATAGATGGAATTGTTGCCATGATAGATAATCCTGATATAGATATAGAAAGTCTTATGAAAATTATAAAGGGACCTGATTTTCCAACTGGAGCTATGATCATGGGAAAAGAAGGAATAAAATCTGCTTATAGAACAGGAAGAGGCAAAATAATCATAAGAGCTAAAGCAGAAATAGAAACCAATGAAAAAGGGAAAAACAAAATAATAGTTACAGAAATTCCATATCAGGTAAATAAAGCTAAATTAATTGTAAAAATAGCAGAATTAGTTAGGGATAAAAGGCTTGAAGGAATATCTGATTTAAGAGATGAATCTGATAGAGAAGGTATGAGAATAGTAATTGAGCTAAAAAGAGATGCAAATCCCAATGTAGTATTAAACAATTTATATAAGCATACTCAAATGCAAGAAACTTTTGGTGTGATAATGCTTGCTTTAGTAAATGATGAACCTAAGATACTTAATTTAAGGCAAGTTCTAAGACATTATTTGGATTATCAAAAAGAGATAATTATAAAAAGGACTCAATATGATTTAAATAAAGCAGAAGAAAGAGCACACATATTAGAAGGACTTAAAATTGCTCTTGATCATATAGATGAAGTGATAAATATCATAAGGAGTTCAAAAGAAGAAAGTATTGCAAGAGAAAAACTTATGACTAGTTTCGGACTTTCAGAAAAACAAGCCCAAGCTATTCTTGATATGAGACTTAGAAGACTTACTGGATTAGAAAGAGAAAAAATTGAGGAAGAATATGAAGAACTAATAAAAGAAATAAATAAATATAGAGAAATCCTTGCCAATGACAGATTGATATATCAGATAATAAGAGAAGAATTATTGGATATAAAGGATAAATATGGGGATAAAAGAAGAACAGCTATCATGCCATCCCAAGATGAGATTGATATTGAAGATATGATTGAAGAAGAAGATGTAGTTATTACATTAACTCATCTTGGATATATAAAGAGATTGCCTGAAGATACCTATAAGACCCAAAAAAGAGGTGGACGTGGAATCACGGCTATAACTACAAGAGAAGAAGATTTTGTTGAACATTTATTTATAACTTCAACTCATGATACTATTCTTTTCTTTACCAATGAAGGAAGGGTATTTGCTCTGAAAGCATATGAGATACCGGAAGGCAAAAGACAATCTAAAGGTATGGCTATAATTAATTTATTAAATTTAAGTGGAAGTGAAAAAATAAATGCAGTCATACCAATAAGAGAATATGATCCAGAAAGTAATTTAGTATTTGTCACTAAAAAAGGAATTGTTAAAAAGACAAGATTTGAACAATTCAAGAATATTAGGAAAAATGGTCTTATAGCAATTACTTTAAAAGAAGATGATGAGCTTATTAGTGTGAGAAAAACTCATGGAAATAGAGAATTCATACTTGTGACTAAAGATGGAATGTCAATAAGGTTCCATGAAAAAGATGTTCGTGAAATGGGAAGAACAGCTGCTGGAGTTAAAGCTATAAATTTAAATGAAAAGGATCAAGTAGTGGGAATGGATTTGGTAGAAGAAGGCAAATATCTATTGGTAATAAGTGAAAATGGATATGGAAAGAGGACTTCCCTTGAAGAATACAAAACTCAAACCAGAGGTGGAAAAGGAATTAAGACTTATCATGTAAAAGATAAAACTGGTCCATTAGTTTCTGCAAAAGTAGTAGATATGAGTGATGAAATAATGCTTATATCAATGGCAGGGATAATTATAAGACTTAGCGTTGAAGGTGTTTCAGAAATGGGGAGAAATACCCAAGGTGTAACTTTGATGAGAATTGAAGGAGAAGATAAAGTAGTAGCTGTAGCTAAATATATTGGAGAATAGAAAAAATCCTCATATTGAAAAATATGAGGATTTTTTTACATGAGAAAACCTAGTGAATTACTTTACTTTATTTCCAAATTATTATAAAATTAGTTTAGATTGATTTAGTTAAAAGGAGGGGATAATTTATGTCATTAGATATAGAAATAAAATTTAATGAAAAAGAAAATACTTGGGTTATAAGTCCTATAGGAGAGATAGATATATATACTTCACCAAAGATAAAAGAAATATTATTTGAATCATTAGAAGAGAAAAATTCAAATATATTGATAGATGGTGAAAAATTGGATTATATCGATAGCACAGGGCTTGGAGTTTTAATAAGTATACTTAAAAAAGTAAGAGAAAGTGAGAATCATATTACAATTATCAATTTAAAATCTAATATACGAAAATTGTTTGATATAACAGGATTAGATAAAGTTTTCATAATTGAGGAGTGAAAAAGATGGAAAGAGATTTAATTACACTTAAGATTCCAAATAAGCCAAGCTATGTAGGAGTTATAAGACTTACTACTTCTTCTATAGCAAGTCAGGCGGGACTCAATATAGAGGAAATAGAAGATGTAAAAGTAGCCATAGCAGAGGCTTGTATAAATGCAATGGGAAAATCGGATAATTTTGATATTGAATATGAGTTATATATTGAAAAATTAGTTATATCTGTTAAAAATGTTTCTGAAGAAATAGATAGTAAATGTGAAGATTCGAAAGAGAGAGAATTAGGAATATTAATAATCAAATCTCTAATGGATGAAGTTGAGTTTACAAGTGATGGAATTAAAATGATTAAACAAATAGAGGATGGTAATAAATGATTAAACAAGGTTATTATGAAAAAGAGGGAAATTCAAATATAGAAGATATTGATACAAAGACTTTGTTTAAAATTTATAAAGAAACTAGAGATATAACTATAAGAGAAGAGTTAATAAAAAGACATCTCTATATTGCTGAAATACTTTCTAAAAAGTATGCAAATAGGGGTATAGAATATGATGATATATACCAAGTAGCTTGTATAGGATTAATATACGCCATAGATAGATATGATTTAGATAAAGGCTATGAATTTTCTAGTTTTGCTACACCTACTATTATAGGAGAGATAAAGAAGTATTTTAGAGATAAAGGTTGGACTATAAGAGTTCCTAGAAGGATACAAGAACTTTCAAAAAAAATAAACAATTCTAAAGTAGTACTCAGTCAGAAACTACAACGTTCTCCTACAGTAGGAGATATTGCAGAATATTTAAATTGTACAGAAGAAGAAGTTTTGGAAGCTATGGAAGCTAGCAAAGTATATACACCTCAGTCCCTAGATTTAACTTATGATTCCAACAATGATGACAAGGATATAAATTTAGCAGAATTAATTGGAGAGGATGATATATATTTTAGTAAAATAGAAAACAATGATTTTGTAATGAAGACCATGGAAAAATTAAATGATATGGAAAAGAAAGTTCTTGTAGATAGATATTTTAATAAAAAAACACAAGTTGCTATAGCCAAGAGTTTAGGCATTTCTCAAATGACTGTTTCAAGAATTGAAAAGAGAGTTATTGAAAAATTTAGAAAAGAATTAGAAAAAACATTAAATTAAATCATAAAAAGTATTGACATATGATAGTATAGCATATATAATCTAATATTGTTGTCTGGCTGATTTGCTTTAAAAACAACGAAAAAAATATGTTGACAAATGTAGAAAAAGATGATATATTAAGAAAGTCAGTGTTGAACTTAGACAATTGAACAGCGTGAAACAATCCTTGAGTTTAATTAAAAATTATTAAGACAGGTAAAACTTTTTTATGAGAGTTTGATCCTGGCTCAGGACGAACGCTGGCGGCGTGCCTAACACATGCAAGTCGAGCGAAGAATATATAAAGAAATCTTCGGGTGGAAATATATATTTCTTAGCGGCGGACGGGTGAGTAACGCGTGAGGAACCTGCCTTGTACTAGGGGATAGCCTCGGGAAACCGGGATTAATACC